>CACYCS010000164.1 GCA_902773005.1 uncultured Erysipelotrichaceae bacterium | reverse complement strand
CCCTGGGTTCTAGAAGACGGGCGAATCATCATGATGTACCGCTCCATCCGCGTCTCATCCTCTTTCTCCTATGCTTCGTTGCGCATGAGGATTTCGGATGAAAACGGCGAGTTCGATAGTTCCGATGAGCCGATCATGCTGATAGAGAATTACACGGAAAACACCGGAAAAGCCGGCGCATTCTACGAGCCTTACCCAATTGTTTTGGACGACGGATCGCTAGCGGTCTACATCTCCGAGGACGTCCACTATAGCAGCGCGTTCGATAACGGAACCTATCGAATCCCCAAACTCAAGGACGATTTGATCTGCGATGGCGGATCGCAGGACACCGTGATGATTCCGCTCAAGATCGCTCCTGGCGCAACGGAAGTTGGCCCCGGCAAAATTGAAATCGGTGAGCCCAAGCTCATTTTCCAAGGTTCGAATCTCGCCATGTTCGGGCATTCCAATTCCCGTCCCGGCATGACCGTCGTCACCCAGCTTTACGACGGGAGTTACGCGATGATTCTCGAGAATTCTACCGAGATGAACAATCCCGGCTACAACCTCGTCGTTCAACTCACCTATTCGCGTGACGGACTAACTTGGACCGCGCCGCGCACCATTATCCGTCCGCACCGCGAGGGCGGTTCTTCCAACGGTATCGGCAAGCAATACAAGACCTGTGCCCCCTTCATCACCACTTTGCCTGACGGGCGAATCGTCGTCGTATGTGCAACTGACGAAAACTATGTCGGCTATTACCCCAACGATGACGCCCATTACAAGCATGAGATCGCATTCCTTTCCCGCGAAAGAGTTAGCTATGATCAAGACTTAGAGCGCGACGCGGACTTCATCCAGCTCGGCAATTACGTCTATAGCGAAAACGAATACTGCGTTTGGGCTTCCGTTGCTCAGATTGACGGCTACATCTACGTTTCTGGACTTCAAGGTGTCAACTACGTCAAAAAAGACGGCACCTTGGCGTCTCCGACCGATTGGGTCCTCGTTTCGCGAATCCATTACAAGACCCTTTACGAGCGGCTTGGTCTATCGGAATTGGCATAAGGATTTGCTACAATTGAGACCACTATGTGGTGGAAGATAACCCTTTATGCGCTGCTAGTCGTGGTCCTAGGAATCGGGATCACGACTTTGAGCGGCTCCATCGCATTCAACACCTTGGCATCAAGCAGCGTCGCCGAAGCGGTTGCGCAAGGCAATTACACTTTGGCAGAAAGCTTCTTCAATTATGTTTCGGTGCGCGACAGCTGGAAATTCTCCTCCATCGAGAAAGAAGGCGTGCGGTGCGAAGTATATCCATGCCTCGTAAAGCAGCCCTATTTCTATAATCTTGGGGATGGACGCTATTCCACTAAATACGACATCATCGAGGAAGCAATCGCCATTTCCTTTTACCATTTGCCAAGAGATTTCGCTTATCGCGATACCGAAGCGAAAGCGCAAATCGCCCTCTCACTATCAAGCGAAACCGTCTACCCCATCTATTTGAATAACGACGTAGAAGAGGATACCGCGCCAAACTACCACATTGATTTCTCATCTTACGTCGACCAATACAAAGGCCTCACAGTCTACGCTACCTACGATGACTTCATTTCTAACGGCGGAACCCTAAAGGATGATATCGTTGGAGTAGCCCTGTATGATGGAAAGGGGCAAAAAGCCTTGGAAATTGAACTTTCCGAAAAAGCGAATTTCCGTTCTTCGTTCGCTGGGTTGTATCATAATGCTTGCCAAGACTATCGTACGTTCATGCTCGAATATGGCGAATACAACTCCGTGACCGGCTTGCAGAGGAAAAAGGAATTGATTGCCTCAATCGATTCCATAACGAATGACCATCCGGAGGTTTTGGTAGCGAGGCCATCCACCACAATCATCTTGGCCGACACGAGATTCTTGCTTACCATTTCAATCACTTTGGCGGCCTACGTCTCCATCGCCATCGTCGTGAGCAAGGCCATATTTGGAAGGAAGCGCAAAAGAAAATAAAAAGAATCGGTATATATCAACGTATATCTCGATTCCGATTAATCCGATGGGGATGGTAAAAAGGAATTTGAAGATTCGATGATTCTTCAATTCCTCTTTTTCTTGTAATAGCGATGCGCTAGGACGATCGATTCGATTTTCTCAACATTCTCCTGCGTCTTTCTGTTCCGCATGGCGATCATGGTATAGATCGTGTCGATGATGGCGAGCTGAGCATAACGGGAGGTCAAGCCGAGCAAGCGGTAGCTCAATTCATCGGATTCAGAGAGCAAGATGAGGTCAGCGACCTTTGCTAACGGAGATTTCCCGTCGCTAGTTAAAGCGATGACCTTGGAGCCGTTTTTCTTAGCGATTGCGCATGCGTCCACGACATCCCTGGTGCAGCCGGAGTGGCTGATTCCCACCACTAGAGTCGATTTGTCGGAGGCGGTCGCATCAATGAGCATGAGATGCGAGTCACCAACTGCCGAGGACTTTAAACCAAGGCGCAAAAGTTTGTGGTTCATGTCGAAGGCGACGGCATAGGAGTTTCCGATGCCAAAGATCAAGAGGTATTTCGTTTTCAGGATAAGGGTGCAAGCCTCATCGAAAACTGAGTCGTCGTTATTTTTGCGAGCTCTCAAAAGGGTGGAATACACATCGTCGCTGAGCTTCCTATAGATTTCCTGAGGCTGGTCTCCGTCTTCGATCGATCTATTGACTACATGATTGTCTTCTTGCGCGAGCAGAATCTTTAGTTCTTGATACCCATCGCATCCGATACGCTTAGCGAATCGCACAATGGTTGCTTCACTCGATCCGGTTTTCTCGGAAAGCTCGGTAATGGTAAGCGGAGCGTGATGGGAATTTTGCAGCAGGTAGTCGGCTATCTTTTTTTCCGTTTTGCTCATTTTCGTGTACGACGAACGGATGTTGATTAACAATTTCCCCATATCTTGTTCCTCTTAGTTAAATTTTTACTCTTTTTTGCGAGGAAATGCAAAACAATGCATAGCGTCAAATCATTTTGATTGATGATATTCATTCCATTTGCTTTTTCCTAAGTTTTTCATGAACCGAAACGTCCACCTCGATAGTGGAGCGAAACTTCGACTCGAAATTGTCAAAATAGACAATCTCTCCTCTTTTTCATGCGGAGCAATTTTTGACGGTTTGCGCAAAATAAATCTTGTCCGACTATTCCGTTTCTGAGTTCAAGTTTCCTTATAAAAATGAAAATTTCTTTTAGTTTTTCATGATTTTTAGATGTAATAATCATCAAAATATTGAAAATTCTTTTTAGGAAATTATAATGGATATAGATATTTCTATATGGAGCTCTTTTATGATGAATGAATTCCTATTCACTCAAATCCTGACCGAGCTCGAGGACGCGGTTGGTCGCGAGAACTGCTCGACACGCGTCATCGACAAAGTCACCCACAGCGTTGACTATTTTTGGCTTTCGCGCATGTGGGCCGATCGCGGCAAGGAAATGCCACAAGGCGATTTTCTTGTGTCGCCCAAGAACGCCAAGGAAGTTTCCAAGGTCCTCAAAATCGCAAACTACTACAAGATCCCGGTCACGACTTGGGGCGGGGGCGGAGGAACGCAGGGCGGCGCCATCCCCGTATGCGGCGGCATCCTTCTCGATACCAAGCGCATGAATGAGATTTACCAAGTGAATGAGGAAGGCATGTACATCGAATGCGGTGCCGGTGCCATCTACAAGCACATCGAATGGGCGGCGAATGAGCGTGGGTATTCCACGATGCACTTCCCCTCTTCCTTGACTTGCTCCACCGTTGGCGGATTCCTCGCCCATCGCGGCATCGGAGTCGTGTCGACCAAATACGGCAAAATCGACGACATGGTCCTTCAGATGGAAGTCGTTCTTCCTAATGGGGACATCATCTTGACTTCAAGCGCGCCAAAGCATGCCGCCGGACCTGACCTGAATCAGATCTTCATCGGCTCGGAAGGGACCCTTGGCATCATCACCAAGGCTCAGATTCGTATCTATGTACAGCCGGAAGAAAGGCGCTTCCGCGGATTCTTATTCAAAGATATGCACGGCGCGTTTGCCGCAAGCCGAGAATTGCTTCAGATTTTCAAGCCTTCCGTCATGCGTCTATACGATGACGCCGAAACGGCATCCCTCATCAAGAAAATCGTCGGCGTCGCAAAGCCCGGCGCATTCATGAACATCGCTTACGAAGGCAAAAAGGAGCTCGTCGATGTTGAGGAGAAGATTCTCCTTGAGACATTCGCGAAATACGGAGCCGAAGACCTCGGCAGCGAATATGGCGAGAAATGGTGGGACGAGAAGATCACCTTCTTCTATCCTGGCCACATGATGGATTTGCCTCAGATGTTCGGAACCATGGACACGATCGCCCCTTACGACAAAATCGAGGGCATCTATTGGGCCATGAAGAAAGCGATTGAGACGAAATTCCCAAACATCAGGTTCATCGCCCACTTCTCCCACTGGTACGAATGGGGTTGCATGATCTATGACCGCTTCATCTGCGACAACCCGCCGCAGGACCCAATCGAAGCCATGCGGCTGCATAACGAAGTTTGGAATGTTGGCGTTAGGACCGCGATCGCTAACGGAGGCGTCGTAAACGATCACCACGGGGTTGGCATCAAGCTTGGCCGACTCATGAAAGAGCAATATGGCCCCGCGATGCAAGTGTTTGAAGGGATTAAGAAGAGCCTTGATCCCAATGGCATCATGAATCCATTCAAACTCGGATTATAAGGAGCGTTGCAATGAATCTCTCTGATAAAGCAAGACAGCAGGCAGAATCCTGCCGATTCTGCTGGATGTGCCGCCACGTTTGCCCAATTGGCAACGCGGACGGTCAAGAGCGCAATACCGCAAGGGCCAGAGCGCTTATGGTTTCCTTGGTATGCCGCGGAACCGAAAAGCTGGAAGATGCGGCGTCGAACATCTATGAATGCTCCCTTTGCGGTGCCTGCACGAACAATTGCAAAACCGGATGGGACCCCAAAATCTTCATCCAAGAAACCAAGACCGAAATCGTCTTAGAGGGCAAAGTGCCGGAAGAAGTCGCGCCCGTGATCGAGCGCCTTGGCAAGACAGGCTCTCCATTCGAAGGCGATGACAGCCATCTTTATAATAAATATAATGATGGAAAGACATTGCTCCTCATCGGCAAAAACGCGGCGATAAAGGATGCCTCAAGCGTTGTGGAAGCGTTGGAATTGCTCAACAAATCCTGCGTCGACGCCCGGCTTGACGAACGTGCAGACGACACAGGATACGCATACTATTTCCTTTGCGGAAAAACAAAAGAAACCGTTGAGAAGGCAAAAGAGTCCGCTGCCGCCATCGCCAAATACGAGAAAGTCATCGTCTATAACCCGGTCGAACTCTCCTTCATCCTCCATCAATGGAGGGAATGGGGCATCGAATTGCCACTTAAGGTCATCGCGTTTCACGATGCGTTGATTGAACTCATCGAAAATGGCAAAATCGCCATTGAGAAATCGGAACGCAGGTACGCGCTTCAAGACAACTATGCCTATGCTCGCGAGCTCGATGACGAGAAGACGGCCCGCAAGATCATCGATCTATGCGGAAAGCGTGAGGAGATGCTATTGATCGGAAAGGAAGCAAACCTCGGCGGCAACCTCATCATGGCGGAATACATGCCCAAAACGATGGCGTTAGTCGCCAAAAATCGCTGGGTCAACGCGGAAAACATGGGCTGCAAAACCCTTGTTTGTGAGAACCCCGACGAGCACGTTCTCCTTTCGGAAAACGCACCGATTGGATGCCGCGCAATCACCATCGAAGAAATGATCCTAGAGAATCTGAAATAAAGGAGCGATTCCATGAACCTCAAGAAAAGCTATCACGAACAATACGGCTATGAGCGCGTCATCACAGACCGCAACTCCCCCCTCACCTTCGCCGAGATGGATATGCTGAAACTTGCCGACGGGCAAGAGTTCCATATCGAAGAAGCCGGCAAGGAATTCGTCCTTGTGATCCTTGCGGGCAAATGCGAGGTCTACGGCGAGAAATTCCACTATGAGAAGGTCGGACATCGTGAATCCTCGTTGGAAGTCGAGGGCGCGGAATCCGTCTATGTCGGAAAGGACACCCCTTTCACTGTGAAAGCGCTTGGAGGGGACGTGAGGATCGCCGTTGCAAAAGCACCGGCCCCAAAAGCATATCCTCCGCAATACATCTCTTACGACAAGGTTAAATTGGCGCGCTT
>CACYCS010000163.1 GCA_902773005.1 uncultured Erysipelotrichaceae bacterium | reverse complement strand
TCCGTGGGGGTTCGAGTCCCCCCTTGGGCACCAAATAGTAAATAGGTTCTTGATGCAATTGTGTCAGGAACTTTTTTCTTTCAAAAAACGCGGTTTTTCTTAATTTTTGGAGGAGCCATGCAATATACGAAAGCTGGATGTTATTAAGAATTGTATGAGGCTTAGGGCCACAATCGAATTTATTGGTTTGTGGGAACAAATAAACAACACTGATTTTAACATGGTCGAATCCGACCAGTTTAAAAATGAACCCGGTCATAATTACTTTGTAATGACTCCAACAAATGGGCAACTAAAACTAACGCAATAGGCTTTAGAACTAAGTCAGGGGAATATGGTGGTGGCACTTTTGTCCACCGTGATATTGCCTTAGAAAGCCATTAATAAAATAACGAGATGAAACAATGTGGCTTATTTCACAACGATAATCTCTTCGCTTGAAGGGGTAGGCGACCATATCATCAATATCGGTTTCTCGATTCAAAATCCCACTGGCGACCAGTAGGATTTAGTGCAAATGGCTTAGCGTCAAATGCTAGAAAACAATAAGGATTTGATGAATACTATTGAGCAGTGAAGAGACCAATTTAGGGGCCTTATATTCGAAATCGTGAAAAAGAAAGATAAATTTGCAGACAAAGAGTTCAGAGAGAAATTCCATTCGTTTTGCTTTGATAACGGCATCTCTCCGGATCGCTTATTCTCCGAGACCAACTGGTCGAAGTATGTCGACACAGCAGTCGATGGATTTACCGATTATCCCTTGTTTCTTGATGTATGCAGAGGAACATATAAAGCCAAAACGATAAAGAAGATATTTGGTGTAGATGCCAGAAGCCGACTCAATACCACTTTAGGACTAGCCACGGATGAATATGAGTCTATCTTGTTGATCGAGCCGCCATCGATGCGGAAAGTCGGCTTCCTGGACTATGCAAGAGTTGTGAAGCTTAACGAACTGCATCTACTATTCATTCCGATTTCGGTTATGCAGCAGAACTTCGAAAATTTCGCCAAGCGCAAAAGAAAACTGTTCTTAGACGACAGGACCATCTATGCATATATGTTTGCCACCCAAATGAAATATCAAAGGCAGGGGCATGGGAAAAAGCTTTTCTCTATTTTGGTCCGGTTCGCGAAAGAAAATGGCTACAGGATATGCCTAGAAACCAACAAGAAGGACAATGCGCCTCTATATGAGAAGTTGGCTTTGAGGTAGCCCTCGAAGACGTCTATAAGAATCGAGTCGAGCATCTTGTGATGATGTTTGACCCAGACAAATCGGTCTAGTTACCAGAACGGAAAACGTCAGCAAAGCCCACCTGAGCTGCGTAGAAAAGAAGATACGTATTCTTTATCAGGCGGCCAATCGTGTATAATGCTGACATAACCGTTTAGGAGAAACTACATGGAGATCATCAAGTCTGAAAAAGGTTTTTTGACGATTCTTGCCGGGAAAACCGGTTTAGGCAAGAGCACCATCACCGTCTATGATGCCAGCGAATATCTCAAGTCTGGCCAAAACGTCATCTTCTTCTCTTACGAGTACGTCCAGTCGATTATCTGCAACAAGCTGATTTCACACTTCGGGATGAGTTGGTCCCAATTGCTCCATCTTAACATCGTCGATGCCGCGGGAATCGATTTAAGGACCTTGATCGACATCATCCGCGTCAAAAAGGGTTCGGTCGATGTGGTCTACATCGACTATCTTGACCTCCTTAAGGAAGCGACGTTTGCCAAAAAGGAAAAAGGCGACGACAAGCATCAGATCCAAGAGATCGTCGCTGAACTAGCAAGCCTAGCTAAGGAGTTGAATATCCCAATCATATTGCTTTCTCAAGCAGGCGCTGCAAGCGACTTCGAAGAGACGATCGCCGAATTGGCTTCATTCGTCGAAAAGGCCAAAACAGGAAACACCATCCGCATGTTTATTGGCAAAGGAAATCTCATCGATCCGCGCATCAAGATCGATGACATTGTCCACCTCATTCTAATCGATGGATATGACCTCAAATACTTCTCATCCATCAACATCCAAGAGGTTTATAAAAACGATAAATAATCGACCCGTGTATCGATAATCGGGCCAAGAAAAGGCGCAACTCTGTGATTGATTGCGCCTTTTCTGGTCAGTAATTGATAGAGTTGTTTGTCCTGCGCTTCGCGATGATGAATACTAGGAATCCAGCGACTATGAGCGCGCTACCAACCGAAAGGACGACGGCGCCGGCGTTGCTTGCTTCTTCGACAGGAAGGACCCCAATTCCGTTAAAGATCGAAACGCCATATGATCCGCCGGAATAGGTAAGCTCAGCCTTTTGACTAGTTGCCCATGCCGCTAGACGAGCTCTAGCGGTGGCAATCACGTAATCCTCGCTCGACCAGAAGAGCTCTTTCTCCGCCGCAGACATCGTGTTGAGCTTCCTAACGGCCATATCAAGCTTCGTAAGGCATTGGTTTTCCGCGTCAGCGGCCATAATGTAGTTCGCGACGTTAACCGCGCTATCCGCGCCTGCGAGGGTGAGATTGATTGACGCGAAGTTCGAATAAGAAGATGAAGCCCCTTCGTACGCTACTTTGAAATAACGGTAATCGTTCTCGCTGAAGTCCGCGTTCTCAACCAGGACATAATTCACACCGTCCGTCGAAACGTAGAGCTTTTCGTCAGTTCTCGCGTTATTTGCTTTTGCGCCAAGCGAAAGGGAGGTAATCGACGAAGATAGCGGGGACGTGTTATGGATTTCTCCCTCTTCTTTGCCGAAGGAGATGTTTGTGGTGTTGTATATGTAAACATGGGTTGCTGCCAGTTTGATTCCGTCAACCGTTAGGGAATCATAGTCCTTAGCTGCTGTGGCTCCTGTTCCAGAGACCCCTGCGCTTTTCATCTTAGCGGCAGTGATTGATAAGCTGGTGGCGTCTGGACCGACGTAAGCTACACGCGTCACGCTAACGATGAAATTGCAAGTTTCGCCCGCGTATTGGATTGCGAACTGCTTTTGACTTACCGATGTTCCGTTAGGAGCGTCTGCATAGGTAAACCGATACCCGTCCTGCGCGAATTCGAATTCTGTGGTCGTTTCTTGGCTGCCGCTAAGGCGAGTTAAAGTCAGAGTGATATCCGCTTTGCGAATTACATCTCCTGGATGGAACGCCTTGACGCAAGTAGCTTCCGCGGAAGCGACTGTATCAACAATGACGCTTACTTCGAAACTAGTTGTAAGCGGGGACACGGAAGTTGTGAGCGCGCCCGTATAGGTCGCGGTCACATTCTTTCGCCCTGCGGAAGCGCTTGAGAATCCGCTTAATTCATAATCGGATGACTTAAGGACAGCATTGGGGTATTTTTCCGAATCGGTGAAATGCGCGGTAACCGTTACCTTCGAGGCGTCGAGCTCGCCTCCAATAAAGATGGATCCACCGGTGTAAGAGGCTGAGAGACGATCGATGATTTTGTTCGAAAGATCGATTTTTTCATAAGAGACTTCGATTTTGTCACACCAGAAGGAATTTTCGCTGCTTTTGAGGGTAAGGACAAGATCGCCGGTGCATTCAAAGGAACTTTCACCGTCGATAAGCGAATAGAATTTATAACTGGAATCTAAGTCCGCTTTCGCAAAGGACGCATTCTTAAGGGTGACATCGTCTCCGCCGTTGGTCAGGGAGATTGTTCCGCAGCCTGAGTTTGAATTGCGTTTCAAATCTGCGCGTAAACCTGTAATGGTATAGCCCGAATAGCCTTTGAGGGTCCACTTCTCGGTATTTCCGGAAGTCATTTGATCTATGTTGTTAGAACCGCTATTAGCAAAGGCGATGCTCGAACCGAGTGGGGCATCGCCAGAAGTAATTGTTGCGGCATCCTTAGCGGTAACTTTGTATTCAACCGTTCCAGTTCCTTCGATAATGACTGAGATTGCATAAGTAGCGGTTTTGGTGGTTCCGCCATAGGTGTAGCTTACGGTGATTGTGTATTTGCCAGCCGCACCCATGTTGTAGCCGCTGAAGGCAGCCTGCGCGGTTACGTCCTCATTGGTGCCGTTTGAGAAGTTTGCGGTTACGGTGCCGCCAAAACTGAAGGCGTCTCCCACGAAGAATGAGGTTTTATACCCAGCGATGGAGATGCTTGAAAGCGTAACTGGAGTCGAGTCACTGACGGTGACGGAGCAGCTTCCGGATTTGGATGAGTCGACAGTCGAAGTTGCGAAAATCGTTGCAGAACCCGCTTTAATTGCTGTAACAACGCCAGAATTCGATACTGTGGCAACCTCATTGTTGGAAGAGGACCAATTCACGGTTTGAGCGGGGTTATTCGTTCCGCTTACCGTAGCGGCAAGGTTCGCTGAAGGATTGCTATATACGTCTAATGCAAGCTCGGCTGGAGCAACTGTGACGCTAGT
>CACYCS010000162.1 GCA_902773005.1 uncultured Erysipelotrichaceae bacterium | reverse complement strand
TAAAGCTCTTTTTCTAGCCTCTGGTCGAGGCCGAAAAGATTATACCAAAGGTCGCCAGAAATCAGTCATGTGCAAGCAAGGACTTTTGCAAATAAATGGGGAAGAGATCGAAAGGGGTAGGCGCACTATCGAAGCTAAAAAACGAAGCGCAAAGTTAGGCTTAATGCCTTTTAGCCAGGTCAATATGCCCTGCGCTAAACCATGTCTTTCCTATTGCTGCCTAACGAATTCTTATCAAGATTTCCGCTAGTCGGAAATTCGAGTTAGCGGATGGCGGTGAAAGTGCCATCCATCATGTCTTTGATGCAGCCGGTCTTTTTGAGATAATTCACGACGCTCAAGGCGACGACATAGTGTAGGGAGAAATGTGTTGTCAGTGAGTCAATGGTGAAATGGTCTTTGTCCTGGATCCATTTTTCAATTTCGAGGATTTTCCCTGACTGGATAATCTTCTCGATTTCGCTTAGCGGCCTGCCGTTTTCGTCTGAATTCGCTTTTCTTTCCTCTTCCTGCTTGCGAAGAGTTTCTTGAACCTCGTCATCGACGAACATGTTGTCCAAACCGATCCTTAGCTTCATCAAATCTTCATAAAGCCTGCTGCCGGGAAAGACGTGGATATTAGGCAATTCCTCGAGGATGAGCCCTTTGATGGTGCTTTCCTTGGCAAGCCGATAGACAATTTCGTAGGCCGTCTCCCCATTGATTTCGACTTCTTCATAGGATTCGCAATCTTCGAGTATCCAGCTGAGGATGGCGGGCCCCTTTGTTCCTTCTCTCGCGGTCAAAGTTGCTTTGCATATGCTTTGAGCGCCTCGAAATGCGTGGGCGTTCTTGTAATTGGACAAATCCGCGGGGAAGATGCTCTCGTCTTCGACTTTCGGACGGGGCTTGTCGGTTATGGTGATGTCATCGTAGTTGGATATGTGGCTAAAACAAGGGTAGTGATGGCCGTTGACGGTGATGTAATAGAGCAAGCAGAGCTCGTGTTCACTGTTTCGAAAGACCTCATAGGGCGAGACGGAAGGGAACATTTCGCTTAGGAAAGCCTCGCGGTCATTTTCATCCATCTCGCATAACAAATCGGCTGTGGAGGGAATGAAAAAGACATCGCGGAGAATGACCTGTTTATTCTCTATGATCGCCTTTAGGAGGATTCTGACCTTTTCCACCTGCGACACCGAATCATCGAATTCTTCATCGTCGTCTTCGTCGATGTGGATGTTCATCTCGTTATGCTTTTCATAGATATGGCTAACGAGCTTATCGAAAGGATACCCAAGTTCCTTGCAGAGCTTCTCTTCGATGTCGCGCTTATCGTCAGCTTTGACGTCATCGAGGGATTCGATGCCGTCCACTAGCAAATAAAGTTCGCCCTCCGTGATGGGCCGTTCCCCAAGGTAATACCCGAGGTTAGCGCGGTTTTTGTCTAGATTCACGTCGAATCCCATGGCCCTTAGGTCATCCATCAACGTATAGATGGTCTTGCGGTTTGGCTCAAGGCCATATTCCTCTTGGAAGTAGTTCGCGATATCTTCCGCGGTCAAATGGGTTCCATTTTTCGAAGTTCTCTCTTTGAGCAACAAGAGGGTGAAATAAAGGTAATTGCGTTTGACGATCTTTGCATCCATGGCGGGGCTCCTTGCCATAATGATAAATCTCTCGGGTAGGGAAGAAAAGGAGAAACGAGTCCAAAATAACGGACATAACCATGGGTTGTCGTTCGTGAATAATTGCCCCGAAAAAGGTAAAATATCTCCAGAAACAACGAGGATATCCCATGGTGACAGCTGACCCCTTCGAATCCAATCCCAATTTAAGCGTCGCGGAATTGAACAAACTCATCTACCGCTCCATCGTAGCGAAAGAGTACGAAAGCGCCTATCGCTACGCTGATCAAAAGATGAACAAAATTATCGAAGACCATCTCAATATGGCCGATGAAGATCTGGCCCTTCTTGCCTACACAGAAGCGATGACTGGCGAATGGAGACTAGTCAAAGACACGCTGCAAGTCCTTTATGAAGATGGCGACGTTCAAGTGGATGAAGAGCACCTAGACTTATATGGTTTAGTGGCCGCTGCGCTATGGCATCTCCATCGAAAGCATGGACGCAGGGCAAAAGTATTATTGCTGCTGGCCGCCAAATGTGAGCCGACGAAAAACCACTTGTGCGCGGATGAGGCCGTGCTTCAGCAAGTCGCGGAATTATTAAAGGCAAAATGAAAATAAAAAAGTTTGATCATACCCTGACGAAAAAGGAACTCGTCGATGCCATCGTCGCGAAAAACTACCGCTACTTGAAGGACCGCTCTCCGTGTGTTGAGGAACTCGTAAATGGCATCTCTCCGTTTTACCGCGAGCTGATCTTTAGAATTATCTCCTGCAATTCTGTCAAGCTGCGTTTCGATGCACCGGGCGACTCTAGTTGCACATCGCGCAGCACCCATAGAGAAAAATTCTTTGTCAAGCGCGCCGACATTGAGGTTCTTTCTAGCTTCGACCCTGATACTTTTTGTCATGAGTTAGGCCACGCCGTCGATGCTTTTTATGGAAGTGACCAAAGCTTGACCTGTGTTATGGAAATCGAGCCGGGGAGAACCCTCTTTGACATCTTCGCAGAGGAGTTTCACAGCCACCAAAAAGAAATCTATAACTACGTGATCGACTACTATTGGAAGCTATCGGAGCGACGCATTGGCAAACCCGCAACCGATATTATCCGGCGATATTACCCTTTTTATGAACTGCTATTCCTAAAAAAGAATGAAGGGGTCAGCCAAGAAGAGTTCGCTGCAGCGCGGAGAAGAGTCCACAAGACTCTCGACCGGGTTGGCTTCGTCAACGCGTATTGCCGCTTCTATGAAGCCGGGGTTATCGGGAGTACGAATGCATTCTTCGGCCCCATAATCGATGCGCTATCCTCCCTCTATGATATCTCTGCACTTAGGCTGGCCGGCCATTATGGCGACTATTATTCCTGCGCCCCTCTGACTGTTAAGGAATTCTTCGCCAACCTATTCGCAACCGAGCTCCTAAGCGACCGCAAGGTCGAAGAATATCTTCTCCGCTTCTTCCCCCACTCCGTCGATGGTTTCCAAAAGCTTTTCGACCAAGTTTACAACCATTTCGTGAACGGCGAGAAATACTCTCTTCCGGGCAGAAAGAATCCAGATGGGTACTTGTCCGCCATGCAAGAAAAGTGGCACGAAGGCAGAGAAGCTGCGCTCGACCATGTCGATGCCTTGCGCAACGAAGATCTGCCAATGGATGAAGAGAGCCAGAAGCTCTTCGAAGAGCTCGTATATTTTTTCGCCCCCGACGCTGGGCCAGATTACACCCTGTTCATCCTCGACGAAGAAATATGGGGGCGCGGGTGAAGATCTCCCAATCGCGGATGATGGCATCCGTAAAGAATTTGAAGAAGGAGACGTGAAAGAAAATGCACGAACGTGAATTGATCGGCGCGAAAGTCGTATCCAAAGCCTTTGGGCAAGGAACGGTTTTAGATGCAAAAGACGGAAAGGTGACCATCGGCTTTCCTAAAGGCACCAAGACGCTTTCTTTAGAGATCGCCTATCGAAGCGGATCGCTCCGCTTTGAAGATGAAACCATCAACCTCGCCCTGGAGCAAAATGAGAAAGCCGTGCAGCAGAAACAAGAGGAATGGGATGCCTCTGCCAAAGCAAATCGTAAGCTAGCGGAAGCAAAAATTGAGCAGTTCAGGCAGCAGGCATTATCTCTTGAGAAAGAGAACAATCTGCGGAAACGTCTTTTTGGGAGCGACTACGTATATGAAGAGTTTGAGGAGTTTCGAAAGAAAAACCATAGGTTGATCATCGCTTATTTCGATTATCATACCGCGTACCGAATCCTCGGAGACATAAAGGTATTCGCCCTAGGCGTGGGCGACGGTTTTGGATTATCTGACCACTTTTAGGGAGATGACACAATTGATTAAACCTGCTGAGGGAAGAAGCTATTTTCGGTCATTCGGGCATAAAAGTGGGCGGAATCATTGCCGCGGCGGTCCATGCGGGCCGCTTTTTCTTTAAGAAAAGGACATAAATCCCTTATCATCATTTCGACCAAAAAAATCAGGAGGGTTTTTATGTCCGTCAAAAGGTTAGCCAAAATGCTGCTCGGGTGCAAGGGGATCGCCATCGATTCCGTCTCGCTCCGCGAAGTCAACGGCGCCCAGTCCGTCGTTGTTTCCGTCTACCTCACCAAGGACTTTGCCCTAAGGGACCCCGACGGCGAGGAGATGCTCAATGCCTTCGCTCGAGTCGGAAAACCGATCCTTATAATAGGCGAATTGCCTTCGTTATTTTCCCGAATCGCTTAGCAGTCGCGGTCCAGGAGAATATCGCCGTCGGAACAATGGATGCATTTGACGTCACTGCATTCGAATAGCGGGACTTCAAGTACACAGATTCTCCAGAATTGGGCCTTGGTTCCTCCATACTCCAAGGATCGCAAGGCATAGCAGTCATCGAAGGCAGATCCGTGAATTATTACGGCGCTATTTGGGATAGTAACCCTTTTTAGCGCTGAACAACCCATGAATGGGTACTCATCAATCCGTTCCACCCCATCGGGGATGATGACCTCCCTAAGGCTAGAGCACCCGGAGAAAAGGGAGGAACAGAGGTGTTTGATCTTCGGAGGGAGAATGATGGAGGAAAGGTTAGAATCGCCCGCAAACGCATTCATGCCGATATCGGTAACGGTATCCGGGAGATTGATACTCCTTAGGTTCCGGCAATCCATGAAGGCACTAGAGCCAATTTCTCTCAACCCATCGTTAAGGGTTATCTCCTCTAGGCTGCGGTTTGGCTGGAAAGCCCCATCGTTGATGAACCTTGTCTTCTCTGGGGCAATGAACGATTTATCGCTTTTTTTGACTGGATATTGGATCAGTCTTTCCATTCTCTTATCGAAGAGAACGCCTTCATAGGAACTGAAATACTGATTTAGGGATGGTACAGATATCGATTCAAGCGAATAGCACCGGCTGAAGGCGTAGGGATCCATTTTCTCTAGGTTTTCGGACAGCACCACCGATTTCAGGCTTATGTTTTGCAAGAAGGCGGCGGGATCCATCTCGGTTACGCTGCTCGGGATGATAAGGGAGGTTTTCTTTCTATTGCTTGGGCAGAAGATCAGTTGGGTGAGGTCTTTGTTATAAAGCACGCCGTCTTTGGAGGAGAAATAGGGGTTATCGTCAGGAACCGTGACCTCTTGAAGGGCCAATAAGCAAGCAAGGTCGCTTCCGCAGAGCCTTTTGAAGGTGGATGGGACATGGAAGGCCAGAATTGCATAGCAGACTTCAAGCTCCACGGGCAGGCTTTCTAGTCCATAGAAGATGCCACAAGGCGTATATTCATCGAATATGGGTGGAATCACCTTTTTGACGTCATAGGGTTCTTTGTCGACGTATTCCCAGAACCGTTTTTTGTCAGGTTCTTTCAATAGGCGCATGAATTCTTGATCCTTATAGAGCTCAGAAATGCGCTCCTCAACCCAATCTTCCATGAACATGTCTATAGTTATAGTCTTGTCGACTGTGAGATTTGTCATAATGGTTTAACTCTCCTTTCAACTAGAAACTATGGTTTTGACCTTGGCCCGCTGCTATAGGCGGATTTTCGGCCATATAAATTATAGGGCTTAGGCTGCTTTTTCCCTGAAAAAACCTTTTCTGAATGTCCATTCTTTTGGACTTCTATTTGTGGGTAGACCTATCACGGAAGCCTAAGGCGCCGTCTTATAATATAAAAAATTCGGGTTTGCAAACGAATGATGGCTCTAAACCGTCAACTGTAACGTATAATTTTGGCGTTCCGAAAGGAAATAAGATCCTTT
>CACYCS010000161.1 GCA_902773005.1 uncultured Erysipelotrichaceae bacterium | reverse complement strand
CGATGTGCTCCAAAGAGCTAGGAAGGGTGAGGCTTTTGGGAAGAATCCCAAAGCATCCCCTGCGGATCACCTTAACCCCTGGCGGGACAACCGCCACCTCGCCCCCATAATAATGGGTCGCTATCTCGTCTTCGATCATGAAGTCGCCTTCGCGGAAAGAAGGATAAAACGAGGGCGCGGCCCTAGTTTCGCTAATCGAAGGGATCGGGGCCTTCTTCTCTTCCGCTTCCTCATTCACGTGCTTATAGACGCGCTCAATCAGGTCTTCTTCGTGCCTGCACCACTCTAACCCGTCGAAGAATTCCTTCAAGAACTTCTTCGCGAGGAATGCGGTCTCCGCGTAGCTTCTTTCGTCATCCAAGACGAATTCGATGCGTGGCATGTTCGGGCGGTGGGAATGGATGTAGGTGAGCTCGACCTTCATCGCGTCGCAGGACAATGACCTCGAGGAACGCGAGCTAAGGAAGACAAGCACCTTGCAGGCCTCCATGGCTTCCTCTAACGCCGCGCGGTAATTCTCCACCGCTCCTTTGCCATGCCTTAAATTCCTGCTCGCGATGAACACGGTGAAGCCATTTTGCTCAAGGATCTTCACTAGCCTTTCCGCGATGTCAGCATCGCTAGAAGAATAGGCGAGGAAGACGTCGCGAGGGACGCTAGGGAGATAAAGCCCTTCCTGGACCTTTCCCGCTTCTTCCTCGAGCTCGCTTTCCTTTTCGAACAGGGCTTGCCCTTCGTAATGCCTGGCCAAAAACGCCTTCAAAGGCAGAATATGGGCCTCAGAAAGAGAGCGCAAGCTATAACGGAACACCTCTTCCGCTAAAGGGGCTGCTAGAACTGAATTCCTTAGATATTCCGACAATACGCTAGGATCTTCCGACTCGCTAGCCGCATAGAAATTCCCCAGTGGGTCCTCCGGAGAGATAAGCAACACGTCATGGGCCGCCATCCTCACCTGAACGCTAGAAGGATTGCTTGCATGGGTCGCCTTATAGAGGACGCTTAAGGCATCGGAAAGCTTCTTGGCCTTCTCTTCGTCCAAGATCGCGCTTAACCTTTTCACCGATCTCTCTTCTTCATCGTCATCATAATGGGCGGAGCAATAGGGGCAATCATACCCAGACTCTCCTTTACGGAGCATCTCCCCGCACCTCGCGCAGATGTGGAATTCCATGTTCGTCCCCCCTCTTTTCAATATGGATATATTATGCGCGCGTAGGCTTTGCTAGTCACGAACTAGCTCCTATGGTGCGCAACCTGCTAGACGAAAACCGCGCCCACATCCATTCGAAGTGCAATTCCACTAGCACCATAAACAAAGGCAGGAAGACGATGTGGAAAAGGAATCTAAGACGAGCATAGGTGCAACGACTGCGGCAACGAATACAAAGTCATTCCAAGCGATTATTGATTCTTAACGCCCTTCCTTTCGCGCGACTCATTTTTCCTTGAATTTTGCTAGTCGCGTATCAAAAATAGATTTTCTCGCAAAAAAGTCGATAAGGAAAAGCCATACCTTCGAGGAACTAATTTCCACCGAAAGTATGGCTTTTAAAGCGTCCAGCGCTCTTTTTGGAGGTTTTGGCTTAACGCGATCCCCTCACCACAAGAAGGATCCGCAATTGGGACAGTGATAATATTGCCTGCCGAATTGGCTATCGACGTAGCAAGTGCATTCGGCACCGCACTTCGGGCACTTCCCCTTATTGGGATCGCTGCAGCCTCCGGACACGGCTTCAAGCTGTTCGTCATTGAGCTCAATGCCCTCTTCCTTGGCGAGTTTCAATATCTCTTCTTGGTTTTTGCAGGCTTTGACCTTGGCGACCTGTTCCGCGGTCAGTCCCTTCAATAGTTCTTCTTTCATGCGTATTCCCTTTCTTTCCTCAATAACTATATAAGGCTGCACGAAAGTGTCAATTCATGATTTTGCCGATCGAATATTATCAATTGGTCCTATGATCTAACGCCCTTTCGACGATTCCAATAGGGCGCTATTAACAGGCGCAAAGGTTATCTCTAGTCCTATGGATTCTCGCGTTTGAGGCGTTTCGTTATTTGCAGGTCGGCGGGGGCAATGGAGTACGTTAGCCTTCTACGTCGCTGCGATGGAATTCGTAGCCGCACTCTGGGCAGCGCAGTCCCCTTTTGACAAGCCTCTTGCCATACATCTGCTCCACCGGATTCGTGCCGCATCTAGGGCAAGCGACCGAAACGTCCTCGCAGACTCCGCCGCTTACGGCCTCCAGCTGCTCATCGTTAAGCTCAATGCCTTCTTCCCCGGCGAGCTTCACCATCTCCTCCGCGGTATCGCATTGGTCGAGCTTGGCGATCTGCTCCTCGGTTAAGCCTTTCAGCAATTCTTCTCTCATATCGGTTACCTCTTTATTCGCCATTATATCGGTTTCCGTTCAATAAAACATGAGGCAGATTATCGCCTGCTACATAAAAATTGCCCTTATTCTCGGTCGAAGAATAAGGGCGAAGCGTATGTCGTGCCTATTTGCCCCAAGAGGCGAATAGGGTGATATCGCTAGTGACGGTGTACATCTCGAACTTCCAATTGTCACGGTTCTCATCGAACCAGCCTAGGAAGGAATAGCCATCCCTAGTAGCAAGTCATGAGGCTAAGGGTGAACAGCCCGGATAATGGGAACGAACCTGCATGCGCCCAACGTTTTTCTGGCGAATTATATTGCGAGTCTTTTCAAGGCTCTCGATCTTCGCTATGGATGAAGAGTCTTTTAAGGATAGAATAAGAAATAAAGATCGCTGACATTATTCATCAAGAAATAGCCATCACATCAAATCCAAATCTCGGCGATTGCGCGGAGGAGAAGCATGTATAGTCTAAAAACCCGATCCTTATTTGATAAATATCACGTGTCCTTTGAAAGGAAGCAAAGATTCTATCGGCAAGATCTAACCGAAAGGTCCTTTGACTTAGAATGCACAACACCCCATCGCCTAACAGTCGATGGGAAGCAGTTTGAGCAGCACGCATGGGGAGAACTGATCAAAGCGCTCTTTAATTACTTATTCGACGCGCATCCATCAAAGATTCGGACAGCCACTAACTTCGAAGCGGGGTGGTCCAAGCAGCCGATTATAACAAGGGAGAAAAGAACCAATGCCAAACAACTTGCGTCGGGATTGTGGGTAAACTGCAACCACACCGCCCTGCATTCCTGCTGGCTTATTCAAGATATTCTTGACTACTTCGACATCCCTCTTGATTCGGTGGAGATGATCATTAAAAGACCGCCTGCAGCCGAGCCGATCGATCTTCGTATTTCCTTGAAGGCGGACGTTAAGAAGAGCTTCTCTCTGTATCTACGGAATTTAGGCAAAGAGGAAGACGTTGCCGAGACAATCATTAACAACATTGAAAGATTCTTGAATCCGATTCTTGCGTCGATTTCGAAGGCTTACAATGATCTTTTTCTCTTCGACTCCGTACAAAATTATTACAACTACGAAGTCAAAGTCGCTCAATGGGTGAACGAAAGAACAACATTCAATGACAAAAATAAGCAAGTATTGGTGCGCTATCTTCGTTATCTGCGCGAGTTCTATAAATGTTCCGACGACGTCTTGGATTAATATCTATTTCGTGTCGTCTTCCTCGTAAACCTTGATTAGGCTGAGGATATCCCTTCCGTATCTATCAATGGATTCGGGGGTCATCTTGGTCAGTGCCGACAATTCATAAACGCTCAATGGCTTGTTTTTAACGATTTGAGTCAAGACTTTATCGTCGAAAATATCGCTTGCCTTAACTCCGTCTATACGAGACTGGTGCACTCTATAATTCGTTAAATCCTCGCGCAAGCCCGGGTGGTATACTGGCACAAATCTCGATATGGCCCTTTGCTTTTCCGCAGGCGAAGGCCTGTATAGAATTCCTTCTGCCAAAGCGAGCAAATCTTTGTTATTGAAGACCATTCTAACGATGTCGGTGGAATAAATATTGCGGTCTTTGGCAAAAGCCGCAGTCGTAGTATCAATGATTCCTCTACGGTATTTTTGGAAAGTTATATACGCATCGCCCATAACGCTTGACTCAATAAGCGCGAAAAGTTTCGAAAGGACTTCTTTCGTGGAATCGAAAGTAGAACCCATGGGCAAAATATGGCCGAAGCCGATATCTCTTTGCTCAATAAAATACTGCACCTCAGCAGAATTACCATAAACGTTTCTCAGGCATTGCCGCAGCAAAGAGTTGTAACAAGTTTTTGATAAAAGCCCAATGATGCCAATGTAATAGAGATAGGAATTACGGGAAAGGAAAAACTTTCTAGGATAGTTTTCCGCTTTCTTTCCCTTTGCCGACTTGAGTGAAATCCAATAATTGAAACAGGCTTTTAGAATCACCAAATCCTTAACGAACTCCGGAGCTAAAGGCCGTTCGAAAATCTGATGGTATAGTTTGCTTGTCTCGTATATTTTCTTTATGGATGAACGAGCCAAGCTTGGGTCTTGATAAAGCGACGCTAAAACCAACTGCCCAATATCGTCATTCGTCGTTATTTGCCATGGATCAGGGAACTTCGATTTTATCGGGCGATCTCCGCGCTTGATCTGTACAAAGATGCCTAGGTCAGCCAAAGATGCTTTGAGTTTCTTTTGCTCCGGTCTATTTGCTATGAGATCCTTAGCCTTGATGGGCTTCTGGGCATTGGTTGATTCCGCCACTGCTGAAAGGAAAGCGTCGTTCGCTTCTTGGGATTTGTAGCGATTCTTTATAACCTTGCAGCAGACAGCGAAATCTTCGGTAAAATCAGAGTTGCCTATGATGTTTGTTGTTTGCCCACCATTCACAATCGAGAAATTCGATAAAACCAAATTGTTACCGCTGATCTTGTATTCTGAACAAGTGATGATCAAGCCGTTGTTCATGTACCAGAATTCTTCCGGCCGCTTCTTTATGCTTTCCTCGATAGAAGCGTCAATCCGAAGCGATTTGATGTAGTAGCGTAAATTGCTGCCGAACAAGCCTTTGGTGCCCTGCCTTAAATATAGTTCTCGCAAAGATTTGGCCGACACAGCGCCAAAGAAAGATCTTTCTTTGCCGTAGAAAGACAAAGAATAAGGGTCGATAAGAGTCAAGACATCTTCTTTAACAAATGGCTTAGGATTCTCAACATCATTGATTTCTTCAAGGATATCGTCGCCAAAAATAATATCCGCCGAATAGTTTTCGTTATGAAGATCTAGCTTAGCCAAAAAACGCTTTATTTCCGCTTTTGTTTTTGGGTCGGGAATTTCGTTTGTCACGATTTTGAAAACGACTCTTTCGTCATCGTTTACACTTTCGATTGCGGATCTCAATTCAGGCGAGGCACTGATGTCTGGGTTTGTAAACTCTTGAACCAGCCCCCATATAACTTCTCCTGCCAAAAGCGGTTCCAGCAAGGAGCCGTTATCCGAAAACACTACCCCCACAACTTCGTGGGTCACGGGCTCTTCGTCAATTTGAAAAATCGATGAAATAGCGCTGGTGTAAGATTCTGTAAGAAAAATCGCAGACTCTAATTCGGAAGTCGACGAATCGTTTGCCCCGAAGTAATGATAATAGCCATACAAATAAAGCAGCTTGATTCGCGACGATGTATAGGCAGATATATTAACGCCTATTTTCGCGAGGTGAAGCGCGGTTTTATCAAGTTGCTCCGATAGCGCAATCGGCATGCTAGTTTCCCTTCATAATGGCGATTGCGTCGCCAATTAACAAATCAGTTGCCAAAGCACAGTCGACGTCATATTCGACTGAAGAAACCCCGTTTGGCGCGTCCCCTTCAATTTTGGGCAGATTGACGGCATCGAATATTTTCAAGCGAGAAAAAGCATACTCTTCCGAAAATGAAAGCCCCTGATCGTCTTCTGATACGCCGCATCTGACCATAAGTTTTTGTAAGGCGAATCGCATGTCTGGATCAACGGTCATCCCTAGTATGCGAAGGAATAGTGAATAAAGAGTTAGTCCTTCTTGCGAAGTTTCAAGCAACACAGAGGCGACCAAAAGTTTAATGTCTTTACGATAAAGTTGGTCGTGTTTGAAATGATGTATACGCTTGTCGCCAACGGAAGATTTAACCTCAAGTCGCAGCGCATTCGAGATTTCTATGTCGTGCTTGGAGAAAAAATCGGTGTGATACTTAGTGAGAATCTCAGGATATCCGGCTTGCTTCAAAAAATCCAAAGTAAGCAATTCTCCGAACACGCCTATCTGAACGTTCTTTCGATTTGGGTCAGGCGTCATCCTGAAATATTCCTCAAGAGAAGTAATCAAAGAGAATAAATCAGAAGAACTGACCGGTGCAGTGATTTTGCTAAAAATATAGTCGTAAATTACTTCGAACTGCTGCAGCCCAAATCCATCCTGTTTTTTCGATTCGATGATATGAACGAAATAGTCTTTGTCCCCTCTTGTCAGTAATTTATCCAATTTGATAGATAGATTGTCGGTCGAAAAATAACTCGAAACCGTCTTCGGAGAATCGTTTTTAATAAGAATGGTTTGAAGGCCGTTCTCGTTTTTGCAAGGGATAACAACTCTCGTGTCAAGTTCTTCTGAAGAAATGTCTGCGATATATTTAAATTGACTCATAAATGTTATCTCCGGTAACCAATTGGATCATTTTCGGCGAAATCGGGTTATTTAATGCAAGCATGGGGAACGCTTCCGATATGGACTGGCTCTCATGCGTGTAAACCATATGAATTTGCACGTGCATCTGATTTGAATAGCCTTCCAGATTCCTGTCGCCGGAATACCCGGTACCCGCATCGTAACCTTGAGGGAGTTCTTGTATCCCGCGATCACCATTGACGCTGCCACGGTATTCCCCTCGCTTATACCTCATGTAGATGATTGTGATTTCATCGGGAAGATCGCCCTTTTGAACCTGCTCATATATTTTTGAAAACACATTCGGCCCTAAGACAGCTCCGCGCGGATAAATATAGGACGAAATGAAATTCTTATAGAACTCCGTTATCGTCGTTTGAATAATAAAGCCTACCTGTGCTTCACTGGAAGAAAATGAATGTTCGAAACCCTCAGGGTGCGAGTTTCTGTAAGAATCTGCCAGCGCCCGATTTGAGGACCGTTGCTCCTGCGTGAGCCAAATCGTTTTGTCATAGGTATAACCAGGATTCATTCTTTCGATCCGAATTGTGTGAGCAACGGTAGTCCGAGTAAGCATCAATTTATCGTTGTTCAACGTAAATAGTCTCGGCCACTGCTTTAAATTAATTTTGGTATACAAGAAAGACGAAATCGAATTCCACATGTCGATTTCCGACTCGACAATGTCGATGAACTTCTGCTGCAGCTCGAAAGTAAGATAGATTTTGCAGACGTCGAAATAAGATGATTTGTAGCCAAGCCAGCGCGCCCTTTGGTACAAAGTGTCGATAGCGCTTTTTTTCGAATCGTTATAGATGTAGGTAACGATCAGCCTTTTGATTGTCAGTCCCCTGCCCAGCATGGAACCTCCAACGTAGATTTTATATTTTTTGTCTTTTTCTTCCTTCGCCCTGATTTGGTCCGCTTTTCCACCCGAAGTTGCATTAAATTCGTAAGTCGACAGTCTATTGATAACCGCGGATAAGTATTCTATGGCTTCATCAAATGAAACGTCTGAATCTGGGTTAACCTTCATATAATGGGCATACTCGGTTTCCATCGTAGCAATTTCATCGGGAAAAGCCGGGTTTTCAGGGGTAAGCAAAGCCGTAATCTGGTCAATTTTATTTATAATTTTACGCACAATATCAGCATGAACGATCGTCAAACTAGACGGGTTGACCAACATGGAGAAATCGCCAGTATCCCCTTTGGCTATTTTGATACAGCAGCAAATAATGAAATACCTGAGGGCCGATTCAAACGATTTGGGAATAGATGTTTTGAAGTCGCTTGAGTCATCCACGATTTGAACATGCGCATTTTTCATCGTATCGTGAAAATCGATGCCGCCAATATACCCATTTCCCGGCTCGACCAAAACGCAATAGTCTGGGGACAGCGGATCCGGGGTAGAAATTAACAGATTTGCCTGCGGGGTAGCCGTGACCGACAAAAAGGTACACGTTCTTGGCGTATAAACGATCTTGCTCAAATAGGAATGCGTTCTGTTTTCTCCCGATTTGCTTTTGGGGGCGCCGGGCGAAAATTCGTCTCCTTCATCGTCAATTATCAATGTCGGCACTTCCTTGAAATACTCGGCAATGTCAAGGAGAGCGCCAAGGTTTTTGCTCTTCGAAGGATTCTTCAAAACGACGAGAACTACGTTTTTGCCTTTCTCCAAATACGACTCGATATCAGAAACGTCGGAGTAATATAGGTTAAGCACTACTACATTATCGTTATTCTTAAATTCTTGAGAAACACGATCAAAATTCTGCTCGCGAAGAGGGTCTTTGGTACCGCCTACCAAAACTGCAATTCGATATCCATTGTCAAAAGCCAAAGACATAGCCGAAATAAAGAATCCTGTTTTACCGCTTTGAACGCGGCCTATGGCCAATATCTTGCTGAGATTGTGATCTTTTTGGTGTTCTGGCGATGCAAACATGTTGATCGCTTTGTAAGCGTTTTTAAAGATGCTGGCCACGGTTGCGTCAGACATCGGCGGAACATCATTTTCGGGATCGCCATTCAAGCGATTGATCTCAAGAAGGGTCTTATTGGGCCCATCCAAAACAGCGGGTTTTACGAACCCGTGGGGATCCCGCTCCTCATCGACCAAAACGATGGGGCCGGAAGATTCGGTGGTCATCATTTTGCCTTCCTCATGATGTCGTTCAACGCCTGTTCGATTGCAAACGATTCGTTTAGTTTGAGGCCAGATTTAGTTGCTTCAATCCTAGCCAAAGCAAATGCCTCCGCCATCAAATATAGAATCCTCTGGGAAGAAGGCGAGGAAGAATACTCGGCAATCATAGGCGCAGCCATATTGAGTTCCAATTTCAAATGATTTGGATCCTCCCCTTCCCCGGGAACCTTAAGATTCATCCAATCTTTATCCGGCTCGTCGTCGAAAGTCGCGATGTCAATTATATACGTGGTGTTTTTATAAGCGATCCGCTTAGTTATCACGGTCATTACGGGATCAGGCGTCGGGGCGGCAGGAGAAACGTCCGTTGGATCATGTGTTTCATCGGTCGGCTCCGTAACGGCCGGCTCCGGCGACGAAACCGGAGAAGGCGAGTTTGTATTTCCCGAGTTCGATTTAGGTTGTTGTCTGAACTTTGTGTTCTTGGCTAATTTAAAGATATATTGAATGGCATCTTCGCGTAACAAATCTTTGACAAACGCATCCTTTAATCCGCTATCCTCCCACTGCAATTGATCTTTATTAGTTGTTATGGGCCATTCGTTCCCAAGCAAACGAATTTCGCCGATTACGTGCTGGAAACGGGCATCATTATTACCCCCAAAAAGGTCATGCGGATGATCAGAGAACACCACAACCCTATTCGCCTGATAGTATTGGAAGCCGGTCAAATCGCCAGAAGAATCGCCTACCTTAACTACTCCAACCCATCCTTCGTAACGGTAGCGCTTCCCCGAGAATTCGAACCCATCAACGTTTGCGAAGGTTCTAAGAGCTTCGGTTCCGGTTTTAGGATCAATCAACATTTCAGGTTCTTGATAGTCGACCAATTCGCCGTTGATTGAAATTTCCATGGTTGCATCGCCAATAAGCCGATTATAGATTCTCGCCAATTTAGCGCGAACTTTCTTATTGGCGCTGGAATTAAAGGTGCAGCGAGGGTTCAACTTCTTCATGCGAATGGTTGTTCCGTGCTCAGTCGGAAGGCAATCGCTAATAGTCGCAGTGCTGGTCTTCGGGGAGTAGGCCTTAATGTAGTCAATGTCCATTTCTGCCTTGTATTGGGTCTGAGAGCCAAACGCGGCAGAAGTAATAATGTAATCTCTAGACGCATAACACGCGGCCGTCTTTAGCCCCATGCCAAATCTAGAAAGGCGGTCATCTTCTTCTGCACGATCGGAGGGTTTGTTCAATTTCAAAGCTCTAGAAAATGCTTCCTCATCCATGCCCCACGCATTGTCTTTTATGACAATCTCGGTCCCGGTCCATTCAATTTGCATGACAAGCTTTTTAGGGGAATTAGGCAAAGAGTCTAGTTTTTCGCGATGGTCGAGATATGATTGCAGGGAGTTGTCAATGAACTCTCTAAATACTTTGAACATCTCCATCGGCATGTTTTGAAACGTAGCCAAAATGCTCGAATCAACAGTAATATCAATCTCTTTGGTTCTTTCCATTTTTCCACTCCTATTTATATTTTCGTGACTGAGTTCTGTTTTATAAACAGTTTGATTAACTTCTCCATGTTTCTGCTATCGGACAGATATACGTGGTTGTCTGCATAAAACACCTTCTCGAACCCTTCATCATGCGCTTTTATTAAACTATCCGTATCAATGTAACAAGACCTGACCGTATTTTGGGTCATATACGAGAAAATATTCCAGGCTGCATAGACATATTCGCCGTCGACTAAAGCAAAGCCTCCAAGAAGTGTAATTTCCTTCGAGGATTGGAGCGGCAGGCCCACATTGGAGTAAGACTTGATTTGGATTCGTTTGACAAAGGGTTTCCATGACCAGCCGGCGCCAGAAATATTTTTGACGATTGCGTGAATCGATATTTCAGACCCGTCCGAACCCCTAACAAGATAATCCGTCGTTTGAAATTGCTTATTCTTCTTGGCGCTTATCACAGCGAGGCCAGATTCGATGAGAAAACTTGTGAACTTAGTTATTTTCTCATTCGGAGTTAGATTTGCATGCTCGACATTTCTAATCGGCATTTGCGTTTCCTCCCTCTTCAAAATCAGATAGATCGCAGTATTTGCCGACAATCCTTAGCATCTCGTCTCCGAATTCTTCAATCTGTTTTTTGGTGAAGCCACATTTCATTTCCAGATCCAATTTGGAATGAGGAAGAACTCGACAGATTGTGGCCAATTGCATATTCTTGAAAACCTCAAACGGCTTAAGTGCACCTTTAGACGAATCAGTCTTCTTCTTCCTGAATTCTTTTAGTTCTTCCTCTAGTCCAGGCTTGTAATCATCGAAATCACGTTTTTCACGGAAACAATTCGAACAGTCTGCTGTCAGATTCAATGTTGTGCCCAGAAGTTGAATTAGACCCGCTTCATGTTTGAACACATAATCGACTCCAATAGGAAGAACATACTTGAAATAATAACTTTGCGTCTTGCTAAAGTTTCCATAAGCATAGTTCGGGTACTGTGATTTGAACTTCTTATAAGCCGGAACAAGAATGTTGTCGAAAATCGTATCAAACACAGGGGCAAATGTATCTTTATCAATCAAATTGATGATCAAAGGGCTCACAATCGAAAGAGAGCCGATATCGTTTTGCATCAACATGAATTTCACATCTTCATTTTCGTTATTCAACGTCGATATCGGGAAAGCACGCAATTGCTTCGTCAGCTGGCCGTTGGTCATCAATTTGCAAAGCAACCCAATAACGGCAAAAGAAAGAAGGTCCCCAGTTCTGGCTAAGCCATACTTTGGCGTGGTTTTTGGTTCCTTTTTCGAAAGGTCTTTCTTCCATTTTGCATAAGCAACTTTGAGATGCTGAATCGAAACTAAAAACTCATCAGCATATGTCGAACCGAAGATCAATTCGTATGTTTTCTCGTTGCTAAGCAAGGCAGCCTTGCTATTTTTTGCCATGCCTGGCATTTGGAAAACGATGGAATAAATGATTTGGGCAATCTCATCATTCGATGCGTTTTGCCAAGCTTCAGGATATAGAGATTTATTGATCTTCTCGCCGCGCTTAACCTTCAGGAAGATTGCACAGCGCGAGAACTGTTCTTTAAGCAAACGCTGCTCTTTTTTATTGGCGATTAGATCCTTCGCGTTAATTGGTTTTTGAGTATTGGAAGCCTCAGCGACCTTGGAAAGGAATTCAACCTTTTTCAACTTATCTTTGTACCTGCTTGTGATGACTTTACAAACGACTCCAAAATCTTGATCAAATGGCGTCCTTCCAATCAAGTTGGTTGTTTGGCCGCCATTGACAATAGAGAAATTTGTGAAGTGGAGTTGATTCGCAGTTCTATAGCATTCGTCACATGTAATAATGATTCCATTATTGTAATAGACGAAGTTTTCCGCATCATTTTGGATCGAATCAATAATCTTTGGATCGATTTTCTTAGCACTAATAAAGAAGCGCAAATTGCTAGCGAACAGGCCTCTTGTTGCATATTGAAAGAATAGCATTTTCAGCGATTTTGCCGAAATAATCGTGATAAAGCTTCCTTCTGGGCCGATACCGCAGGAAGAAGCGTTACCGAAAATATTTAGAGCACCACTCGAAACATATTCTTTCGGAGACTCGATATCATCGATCTCTTGTTCGATATCGTCTGCGAATATGAGTTCAAATCCAACTCTGTTGTTTTTCACGCTGCAGGAAGCGACGACAGTCTGTAATCGTATCTTTTCCTCAGGCGCTGGAGTCCAATTGCACAAGACCTTAAGCGTGAAATAAGCCGAATCGTCATCCGCCGCTTTTAAATCAAATTGATCGTACACAAGTTTGACTTTGAGTTTGGCGTTCTTGTCGCGATAAACGACTTTCCCGATAGCCATCGCTTCATCAAGGATCAACTGCCTTAATTCGCTTTCCGAAACGTTCGACAACGTGCTCCGTTCTGCGGTCGTTAAAAAATCGATTGCATTCCCGTCAATCGTAGAACTGCGAAATACGCCTGCAAGAGACCATTCCTCAGGGTCGTAGTAACATAAATTGTTTGAAATCTCATCAAGCTGAGCGACATCGCCATTGAGGTAATGGTAAAAAGCATAGATCGAAATCAATTTGGCCGCTTCGTTTAAACCTTCGTTGGCCTCGCTTTCGTTTTCGATGCATAGTTGATCAAAGCGCTGAATAATGTTCATTTTCCCATCTCCAGAAGCTTTTCAAAAATCTTCTCCAATACGAGTACATTTACAGAGTTTCCCAATTGCTTATAAGCCATTTGCGGACTGGAATCAGGGACGAAAGAATCCGGGAATGATTGAAGCCTTGCTGCTTCGCGTACAGATAATTTCCTTCTATACTTCCCTATGATAGGCGTTTGTACCAATGCCACCAACGCCTGAAAAGTATCGGGCTTTTTCACCCGGACTCCAGATGGGCGAATTTGTATAACGCCATCCCAGACGCTACTTATTGCTTTGCCACACTGCCACTCAAACTTTCTTTCTGTCGGAGTAAAATCGGATAGGTAATTCCACCTTTTTAGCCATTTGTCGATGAACGCTTTGTTTCTTTTATACAAATCTTGATTCTTTCGGACAAATTGTTTTTTCCATTCGGGGAAGGATGGATCGATGGCGGCATTATTGAAGTATTTGGACCAAACAGGAAAGCCTATTACATCAACATCGATACCTTTATAAAACTCATCCCATGCGTTTAGGACATCGATCGTATGCTCGGATAACTGATATCTTGGATCTGACTCTTGGTCATCGACGATAGAATAAATGGAATTATCCGCTTTTGTTTTCAACCCCTTGAAAGAAATGTCTAACGGAATGTCGACATTGTCGGGATCGAATATACCGGGAATAAAGAGTCGCTCGCGCAAATGCGGAACGCCAAATTGATGAGGAGATAAGATCAAAGGCTCGGCGGGGATGCGATAGCCTAGGCCTTTTAAGGTAGCACAAATCGTTTTGTAAGTATTTCCGCCATCATGACCGGCTAGATTCTTAACGTTTTCGAGAATGATATATTTGGGGTGTTTGCTTTCCAAAATTCGCGCTATCTCAAAAAATAGCGTTCCGCGAATTTGGTCCATAAACCCCTCTCGCTTTCCTGCTTTGCTGAAGGTCTGGCAAGGGAACCCTCCACATAGGACATCGTGATTAGGAATATCCTCGTTGCGAATCTCCCGAATGTTTCTATTTGAATCTATGCCGTAATTCTGTTTATAAACGGCGATGGCGTGGGGATCGATTTCGGACGCTAAGACACATTGTCCACCAAAATGGGTCATAGCTTGATGAAAACCGCCAATGCCCGAAAAAAGATCGATGAACGAAAAGGTGTTTTTCATAACCTCTATATTTTAGTTTTCTTACAAAATGCTGTAAAGCTATATTTCCCAGTTCTAATCGATGAAAATCGGCGAAACAAACTAAAGAATATCGCCATTTGTTTCGATGTGATCGAATTAAAAACGGTTTTATAAAGATGCGTTGAAGAAGCAAAGGAAAAGGCTCCCGTTATTGAGAGCCAATTCCATGTGGTTAATCAATGATGATTAGTTCTGATGCTTCCTGCGGAGGAGGAAGAAGCCACCGATTCCGACAACGGTAACTACCGTCGCGATCGATGCGAATGCGATGGTATCAAAGTTAGAATTGTAACCACCGAGCACGGATCTCGCGCCATCTCCTGGCACGTATTTCGCGGCTATCGGTCTAAGTGCGTCAACCATATCTTTGATTGGCTGGTAAGCTTTCTTGTCTTCTCTCAAATCTTCTGGGTCGGAGACATCATAGGTTTGGCAAGAGGCGCCAGCTAAAACTGTTTTGACATCGCTTCCGAATCCATCGTAAGCGTTTACCAATCGATATGCATCTTCGGGCAAGGTAGCGCAAATTGAATAAGCCCAATTGTGGTCACTATATGACGCAGCGCCGCGGTGAGAAACAAGGTCAAATAGGAATTCGCCTGCAATGTAATTCGCCGAAGTCTTTGCTTCAACTGTCACAGAGCCAGAATTATCCACGTAGACTTGTTCAGGAGTGTTGGAAGTCGCCAAATCGGCCGACTGATTCCCGGAACCGTTGACGTTGCCATCTTTTTTCAAGTTGAACTTTGCGAAGCCGGTGATAAACCGATCGTCAATGCGATAAAGGGAATACTTGTTTGCGCCAATGACAACGTTATACGCCTGTGCCCCTCTATTGTAGTCGCTTAACGCAGGAGCATACTGCCATTCCCCAAAAGTATCTTCGGGCGAATTGTAAACGTGGATATTAGTCAACTCTTCGTAATCATCGTTATCCCCTGCGGTTGTCATAACATATGAATACGTTGCAGGATTAGAAAAATTAATCGAAATCTCTTTTGAAGCATTGATCCAAATATCATATGTCCCAGTAGTAGAGCAATAAATATTACCATCTCCCCAGAATAGCCCTTTAGCATCGCCGTATTTAAGATTGCCAACGCCAAGCTCTTCACCCCAGTCATCGTTCAATTTAAATTTGAACTCATCGCCTCT
>CACYCS010000160.1 GCA_902773005.1 uncultured Erysipelotrichaceae bacterium | reverse complement strand
GTTACGCGCCGCATCGGTCACCACCGCGGCGATCGTCGCTTCTGAGCCAGTCCCGGCCGTAGTTGGAATCGCGATATGGGGATATAGCTTCTTTCGGATGCTTAATAGCTTCCCGAATTCCTCCATCTTGCGTTCAGGGTAAGCAACCCTTCCTAAGATGGCCTTCGCGCAATCCATCGCCGAGCCTCCTCCCACCGAGATCAAGCTATCGCAATGGTTCATGGCGAAGGCTTTCGCGCCCTCTTCGATGCATTCGAAATCGGGATCTGGCTTCGAGCCGTCGAAAAACGCGTATTCGAATCCCTCTTTCTCTAGAACCTCGACAACCGCTGCCCTGATTGGGCTTTTGGCGACGGTTTTGCCCGTGACGATGAGAGGCTTCTTCGCGCCTATTTCCTTCAAAAACGATGGCACGTCCTCAACCGATTCGCTTTGCTTTGGCTCATGATATCCTAAAAACGCGGTGGCGATGAAGAGGATTTTCTGGAATGTTCTGGCATATGCCTTATAAAAGAAATTCATGTCTATTTCCCTCATAGCATTGGCGAGATGACGCGTAGTAGCGCCCAATAGAAGCGGTTCCTGTTCTTCCAGCGGCGGAAGGTCTCGATCGTGATTCGGTCGCTTTTAGAGATGGCGCGCTCGAAGTCGCTGGACATATCGTCAATCGAAGGATCATCGGCTAGGAAAACACCGTTTTGGAGATCGAGATAAAGCGCGCGGTAATCCAAGTTGATTGAGCCGACAGAGGCCATCCTGCCATCGCATATCGCCATCTTCTCATGGACGAAGCCTGGGGTGAACTCGTAGATCTCGGCCCCTGCTTCCAATAGTTTCTCGTAGTAGGATCTCGTCAAGTTGAACACTGCCCGTTTGTCTGGGATCTTCGGAACGAGGATCCTGACCTTCACGCCACGCTCGCTAGCGCAGATAAGCGCGTTCTCCGTGACTTCGTCGAGAATGAGATACGGGGTAACGACATCGAAGCTTTTCTTGGCGTCCCCCGCCATCGCGAGGTAGATCTTCTCGCCCATATTGAAGCCATCGAATGGGATGTCGCCATAAGGCTGGATGAAACCGCCTTTTGGGAATCCGCCGATTTCATCGATATAGGGGGAATTCAAATATTCGTCCACCGTATCCTTTTCGTCCGGGTGGAACGAGGACACCCAGTTCTCTAGGAACATGCGGGTGAAATTATCGACCGCCTCGCCGCGGACCATGATCACGTTGTCCTTCCATTTGCCAAAGGGCTTTTCGATATTGACGTACTCGTCGCTTAGGTTGAATCCGCCGGTGAAGCAAGTATGGCCATCGATATCGAGGATCTTGCGGTGGTCGCGGTTATTCATCCTGACGTCGATCAAGGGACGGATCGGATAGAAGCATTCGCCTTTGATGCCTCTTGCCTTAAGCTCTCGCCAATATAGCATCGGCGCGTGGCGGAGGCTTCCGAAGTCATCGTAAATAAATCTCACATCCACTCCTTCGGCCGCCTTTTTCTGAAGCTCAGTTAGGACTGTGTCATAGAATTCGCTGCCGGGATGGATGATGAAGAATTCCACGAAGATGAAGTGCTTGGCCTTTTTGATCTCGTCCAAGATGATTGGCCAGGCATCCTCGACGCGGGCGAAATACTTCGCATCGGAATTAAGGCATATCCGATCTCCGTGCGCAGTTTCGATGAGTTTAGCGATTCCAGATGCGTCAGGATTCGCGCGCTCTAGTTCTAAGATGACTTTGGGGTCGCTAGGCTTGCGCTCAAGGACGTTGCCCCATCTGGCTTTGGATTTCTTGGCGGTCCATTTCGTCATCTTGTTCGCGAAGAAGAAATACATGACAAGCCCTGCGATCGGCAAGCCGACGACGATGAGGATCCAAGTGAGTTTGAATGGGCTAGCGGATTTCGACGTGAAGATATAGAGGCAACATGCGAGGTCAGAGACGAAAAGAAGCAGGATCAACGCATAGCCGAGGTTCGCCGTCGCAGAGATTCGCGCAATCCAAATGAAGAGAAACAAAAATCCCAAAAACTGGGCCAATATGAGCAAGAACAGCGGAAGCTTTGGTAGAAGCAGGCGGAGCAGATGCGTTTTTTTGTGTTTCCTCTTTCGCCTCATAACGCCTTCGCTTTCCTGATGCGGGTGAATTCAAGGTATTCCCGATAGGAAAGGCGATTCTCCTCAAGCAACAGGAAGAAGCATTCCGAAATGACGGAATAAGGAACCTGACGCCTCTCGGCATAGAGGAATTCGTTCCTCTTTTCCTGAGGGATGCGGTTCTCGAAATAGGCAAGGGCGTCGTCCATCGAAGCAACTTTGAGCGCTTCCGAGACGATGAGCGGCTCGCTTCTTTGCGGGGCGCGCAAAGCCGGCATATAGGCGATGGCTTTGCGCAAGACGAAATGGTCGAGGGCGTCTATCGCAACCTCATCGATGCGGTCGCGCCCAACGAAGAGGTGCCCCACCGTTTCAGCGGGGAAGCGAAGCGGGGTGATCTCCTCGCAGATCAAGGGGTACATGACTTCGCGGGCCCCGTCAGGGCGAATTCCGAGAACCGGGGTCAATTTATGGGTGAAGCGCACGTCGGCGCCGTATTTGACTTTAATGAGTTTCTTCGCCTTCTCTTCGAGATTCCCTTCCGGGGTGAATTCGCCACCCGGGAAATGATACGGACCAGGGATTCCTTTTCCAAAATCGTTTTTACGGCAAAGCAAAAAACGACCGGCGCTATGGATTAGGACCGCGATGTAATAGTGGGTTTCATTACTAAGTTTCATGGCTGGGATTATTCTATTGAATAATGGCCGATTTGTGAACTCATAAACTCTTCCGTTTCGGATAAAGCTTTGATAGTGGCGTGGAAAAGTTTGGCGTCGATATTCAGTCAAACACTCTTTCGTTCCAGCCACTCGACAAATCGCCCGTCGATTGAATTGAAGAGCTTAGCGATGCAAAAACGGATGCATGTCCCCCGTGAATTAATATTCTCGTAAAGTTTAGAACTGAT
>CACYCS010000159.1 GCA_902773005.1 uncultured Erysipelotrichaceae bacterium | reverse complement strand
CAGAACGGATCGATCAGGCGGTACCGTTTTTTGTTTTGCGCTTCTTTGTATGGGACGTATTCAAGCACGAAATCCCCTTCCTGAAGCGCGTCAAGGACGTCCTTTACCGCTTTGCCGTCGGAAATCTTAAGCCTCTCCACGATTTCCTTGCGCGTGTAGCCGGAAGATCTCTTTCCAAGGTATTCCGCGATCTTTCGCGCAAGGTCGCCCTTTTCGAAAGACGACCTGAAAAGGGTATCGTATTCTAGGCCGAGCTTCGCACCTTTCTCGAATAGCATTCTGTCGACGAATCGCGATAACCCTTCGCCGCGATCCAAGAAATTCAAGTAGTAGGGGATGCCTCCGAATGCCATCTGGATCCGCGCTATGGAATATCTAGATAGATCGTTTCCCTTCTCGCGGAAGAATTGCTCAGTCTCTAGCAAACGGAAAGGCGAGAGGCGAATCGGGTTCGTGACGCGGTTATATAGCCCACCGGTCGAGTGGATCAGGTTATTGAGCATCCAGCTTGTCGATGAGCCGGCCGCGATGATCATGAGGTTCTTCTGATTGGCGGCCCAGAAGTTCAAGAACCAGCTGAAAGCCTCGATGAAATTCGATCGCTTGGTGTCCATCCATGGGAATTCGTCGAGGAAGATTACCCAGCGTTCCGCGGGATCCTTCCCTTCGAATAGGCGAATGAGCAAAAGGAACGCCTCGACCCAGCTCTTAGGCTTCTTCGATTCCTTTAGCCCCTGCGCGAGCAACGACCCATAGAAGACCTCGAGCTGCATCTTGAGCAGCCCTTTCTCGTCTTGCCTTTCTTCATCGTTAGGCGAAGCGGCGTGACGGAAGGAAATCCTATCTTCGAATGCCTGACTCACAAGATAGGTTTTCCCAACCCTTCGCCTGCCATATAGGGCGATGAATTCGAATTGGTCGCTTCGATATGCCTTTTCGAGTTCCTGGATCTCCTTTTTCCTTCCGATCAGCTTCATCCTGTCTCCTCCTGCTTTCAAAAAACTAACAATATTATATGACTTTTTTGAAGATAAAACGCGAAAATTGCATTTTAACGTCAAAAAACTCACTAAATCGACCGAGTTTTTTGACGTTAAGCGAATGTTCCAACATATTTTGTTCAGCCGAATAAACGCCAAACAGCCCTATAAATAATTAAGGATAAGGAAGGCCTGCCTGTCCCGCCGAGCCACCCCCAAAGGAAATTCGTTCAGTTTGTATAACCCTTCGCGCGCGATTTGCTTTATAATCAAGTCGCTGAAAAACCCAATACAAAAAAAGGAGATAAGCAACAAATGCCTAACATTACCAGCATCAAGGCCCGCCAGATCATCGATTCTCGCGGCAACCCCACCGTCGAAGTCGACGTCGAAACCGCTTCCGGCGCCTTTGGCCGTGCAGCCGTCCCTAGCGGCGCTTCCACCGGCGAAAGGGAAGCCCTCGAACTCCGCGACACCAAGGAAAAAGCCTTCGGTGGGAAAGGCGTCCTCCAGGCCGTTAAGAACGTCAACGAGATCATCGCTCCCGCGATCCTCGGGAAATCCGTCCTCGACCAGGTCGGCATCGACCACGCCATGATCGCCCTTGATGGCACCTACACCAAATCCAAGCTCGGCGCGAACGCCATCCTCGGCGTCTCCCTCGCCGTCGCCAAAGCCGCCGCCAATTACGAAGGCCTCCCGCTCTATCGCTATCTCGGCGGACCGAACGCCAAAGTCCTCCCCGTCCCGATGATGAACGTCATCAACGGTGGCAAACACGCCGATTCCTCGGTCGATTTCCAGGAATACATGATCATGCCCGTCGGCGCCAAGACCTTCTCCGAAGCCATCCGCATGGGCGCTGAGACCTTCGCGGCCCTCCGCAAGATCCTCAAAGATCGCAAGGACATCACCGCCGTCGGCGACGAAGGCGGATTCGCCCCCAATGGCATGGGCTCCAACGAAGAGCCGCTCGAAGTCCTCGTCGAGGCCATCAAGAAAGCCGGCTACGAAGCTGGCCCGAACGGCATAATGCTTGGCATGGACGTCGCTTCCTCCGAATTCTATAACGCCGAAACCGGCAAGTACGAGCTCGTCCGCTCCAAAGGCGGCAACCTCTCCTCCGACGAGATGATCGACATGATGGAGAAGTTCGTCGAGAAATATCCGCTCATCACGATCGAAGACGCCCTCGCCGAGAATGACTGGGAAGGCTGGAAGAAGCTCACCGCTAGACTTGGCAAGAAAGTCCAGCTCGTCGGCGACGACCTCTTCGTCACCAACAAGGACTACGTCGAGAAGGGCATCAAGGAAGACTGCGCCAACGCCGTCCTCATCAAAGTCAACCAGATCGGCTCTTTGACCGAGACCCTCGAGACCTGCGAACGCGCCATGCGCAATGGCTGGACCTGCGTCGTCTCCCATCGCTCTGGCGAAACCGAGGACACCACGATCGCCGACCTTGCCGTCGCCCTTAACGCCGGCCAGATCAAGACTGGCTCCATGTCCCGCACCGACCGCATCGCCAAGTACAACCAGCTCCTCCGCATCGAAGAAGAGCTCGGCGACGAAGCCGTCTATCCTGGCATCAAAGCCTTCTACAACCTCAAGAAGTAATCTTCTTAACCCAAATACCCAAAGATGCAGTCCACCTCAGGCTGCATCTTTTATT
>CACYCS010000158.1 GCA_902773005.1 uncultured Erysipelotrichaceae bacterium | reverse complement strand
ATCTAGGTTGGGGGCCATCTTTCTTCGCAGCGCTTTGGCCGCATCGCGGATGATGGCTTTCCGCTTTTTCAAGATTTGAATCATGTTTTCCTCCTAACGAAAGGAGGACAAAGGAACCCGCGGTGCATCTTCCGGGAACCTAATCAAATGAGCCTATTTATTAATTCTTTGGGATTAGCTTTTCCGGCCGCCGTTGAGCCAAGCGATCAAGCTTTCCCTTTCGTTCTCTTCAGCCATCGCCGAAAGCTCGGAGATCTCCGCGCAGAGATCCCCGATAATGAGGTCCAGGCTCGCATCCAAGCGATCGAGGAAACTTTGGTCCTGGAATTTTCCAGGCATCAAATCCGGGTAGTGACCAAAAAGGGAGTCGAGGTTAGACGAAAGATAATCGCTTATCCTCTCATCCCTCTTCATCTCCTCGACAACGGCCTTGATGTCCTCGAATTTCGTGGAAGGCTTCCGACCGTAATGAAAACGATAGAGCTCGGCGATGCAACCGAAGAGGAAAGAGTACTTAGACCGCACCTGTGGCGGCTTAACAATCAATTCAGGACTCATTTGAATCGTCCTCCTTTGAACAGTAAAATTATATCATAAACAGAATGAAGGTGTGATACCCAAGGCCAACAGAATTGGCATTTTTCCAAAATAAGAAGGGAATTTATATGGATACGATAAAAGCGTTCTCGCAAGCTACGATTAATGAAATTGGTTACTACGTATATCGTTTAATCGATCCTAGAGATGGCAACACTTTCTATGTCGGAAAAGGAAAAGGAAACAGAGTGTTTCAACATGTCTTAGGCGCCATCGATTATTATGATGGTGTCGCGCCCGATCAACACGATTACGACAAAGACCCTAATAAGTTGAAAACTATTCAAGCAATCCATGAAGCCGGTTTGGAAACAATCCATGTAATTCAAAGGTGGGGGTTAACCGAAAAAGAGGCCTTTGAAGTCGAATCCGCATTGATCGACTGCTACCCTGGGCTAACAAATCTGGTATCAGGTCATGATTCTCGCAGAGGTGTCTGCAATGCAGAAGAGTTAGAAAATCAATTCTCATCCGGATATGAAGAGCCGACAGACTTCAAATACATAATTATCAAGGTGAAGCAGTGGCGTTTGGACCAGATGAGAAAAGAGCACGGCCCGCAGAAAGCCAGATATGAAGCTACTCGTTATCGTTGGAAAAATAAAATTCCTGATACTAAAAAGTACCCTTATGTCTTCTCTGTAAGCGATGGTATAGTAAGAGAAATCTACCAAGTTGATGAATGGTATAATGCCGGAGAAAACCGGATCGCATTTAACGGCCATTTGGCACCAACGGAAATATCCGATAGGTTCGTTGGGAAAAAGATACCAAATATTTATATGAAGAAAGGGATGGCTTCCCCTTTCCTAAAATCCAAAAACTAGGAGGTTAACATGGGAAGAAACAAAATACCTGCCACATGGAAAAACTGTGCCACTTGCGTTCACTGGTGTGGAAAGCAAACACCAGATGCTTTCTGTTCTTTGGTTGAATATGATACCTCAGAAAGAGCAAGATGCGCCGGCGGAGGTTTCAATGGCGCAAATATGATTGGGACCGCCAGTTGCAGCAAATGGCAACAAAGATTTAAGAAATAAAAACGCTAAGACATCCATCAAATTAATCCTTTTCGTCGCGGCCACCCACCCACAACCTAACCCTCCCTGGCGTCGGAATGACTTAGGGCCCCTATGTGACGGCGCGGCATTGCTGAAGGATGGGGGTAACAAAAAAGGTCGGCCTTCGGCCCAATTCCAGATATTAGAGATCCGCCTACTTTATGGCGTTGACGATGAGTTCGATCAACTCTTCTTTGCTGAGCCTGTTCAAAGCCTTCCGAACGGCGTCTTTCTCCCCGTCCTGGCCATCATTGCCGACTAGGTAGTCTATAGAGACGCCTAAGGCTCTGCTAAGCTTAATAAGGTCTTTTGCGCTAGGGTCGTAGATGCCGTTCTCCCAATTGAGCACGGTGACCGCGCTGACGCCTACCATCTCCGCAAGCTGCCGCTGGGAGACGCCTTTTTCTTCTCTGATCTGCTTGATTCTCATGAGCGAAAAGCCCTCCTTCGGGCTAAATATCGAAGATGAGGGCTCATTGTTTCTACAATAATTAAGCCTACCTTATCAAAACGGTTGATAAATTAAGCCTGACTTAACAAAATTATGCATTTTCATTAAGCCTAACTTAAGATTCGTCCTTGAAAATTAAGGTAGGCTTAATTAACCTTCCTATCGGAGGTGAAGAAAAAGGCTAGGGGTCGCCTAGCCAAATTGCTACTTTTTGTTGAATTCGCTCACCCTGGAGAAATTGGGGTAGACGCGGCAGATCGCGTAGTTGTTGTCTACGACGAAGAAGCCGTAGCCGTTTCTCTTGCCGAGATAGTGGCAGTATACCCACGTCTTTCGAGCCTCATCCAGCTTGATGAGGTAGCGGACCCGGGAATCCGTGTCCTGCGCGATGTGCCCGGTCTCAGAGATCGAGACCTGCATCGCGTTCTCGAGCCGATGGTATGCAGCGCGGTCCAAAACAAACTGCCTCATAAGCTTAGACGTCTCTCCTTCGTTCGAGATGCACGATGAAGTCAAAGAGCACTTTGCCTCCCTCGTGGAGCCTTAGTCTGGTCGATTCCTTCTCCGAGTAGATTTCGTAAAGCACAAGCGCCTTCCTCTTCCTCTTCTTCCATGAGGAGTCGAGGGTAAGGCGATTCTGCTTCAAGAATTCCTCGTGCAAAGGGCCGGGTAGGCTGAGGATAGGTATAAACCGGTCTGGGATATACCCAAGCATGAATACCTTCGCCAGGTATTTCTCTAGGACCGGGTAATACTCGGGCTCGACCATCCAATCCGGAAGGAAGACCCTGGCTATCGGCTTGCCCAGCTTATTCAGCGGGCCGGGTATCAGGACCGTCTTAGGTCGATCCATGGAACGGCCATCGACGAAGAACTCGACGTGCCTCGTGCCGTCTTCGAGGAAGATTGAGCCCTCTCGAACTGTGAAGCCGATCTGGGTCCTGGCCGAGAAGGTCAGTAGCCTCCAAATGAGCTTGCTGTAGGGCGGATCAATGATCTGGTTGGGCATAAGCGTTTACCAACGGAGATTCTTACCCGTTTCCTTGACCACGATGTTGACTGGCAGGAAGAGCAAGGCGTCGAAGTAAGTGTTGATGCAGAGTCCGAACAGGCCGTGCCCCTTGTCGACGATCCAGTAGTAGAAGTGATAGCTGTCCTCTTTCTCCAAGTTGCCGTCTAGCAGGAGCCGATGGGTTTCCAGGAGCTCGTTACAAAGTGTTTGCGGCAATTCGAATTGGGGGTACAATCTTGGCCTGCCTTTGTAGGCCGGGAAGAACCATCGCGCATGACTGCGGAACTCGTTGTAGTGGAACAATGACGTGACGCTCCACTGGAAGACGTAAACTTCCTTGTTGAGCTTCGATTCCTTGTTCTGGAAGATCGTTCCGTCGAAACCGTTGTTCAGACCCAGGCAGAAGATCACGGATCTATCGCCCAAAGTGAGGATGGGCTTGCCATGGTCCTCGGAGTACACGGCTCCGTATTCGTAGCCGAGACGTCTGACCTGCATCGCGTAGATGCTATGGAATTCCTTGCTTATTTCGTAGCGGTAATCTCGATATTGGATTTGTTCACCTCCTTTCTCGATTAATTGTGGCCGCACAATTTGCCGCGAGAAGCCGTAGAAACTGTCCCCCTTTGAACAACATTGATGCCGCCGAATAAAAAACATTGATGATAGGGATCGTCCAGTCGGTTTCAGTACCGAGGTTGGGTCGGATTCAGTACCGATGGACGGGCCAGAGCCTATTTGCAATACGGCTCTGCTCATCCCTATCTGGCGATACGGGCTGAGAAAATTATAAGTAGTACTAATGAGTTTTAAAAGATTGAAGAGAAAGGACTTATCTAGGATAATGTCATAAAGGTTAGAAACGATGAATGTGAAAAAGGAGATAGCCTCTAATCTGAAGAGGATTCGCAAAGAGAGGGGCATGAGCCAGCAGAAAGCGGCCGAGTATCTAGGGCTGACACAAGGGCTCATCAGTCAGTACGAGAAGGGCACCACGGTGCCCAGCGTCGAGGTTTTGGCGGATTATGCCGTCAAATTTCATGTTTCTTTAGACTATATCTTTGGTTTGACCCGATCAGAGGCCGGGACGATCTTCAAAACCGAGGTCCTGGAGGCGATGTCCGCGCCCATAGCTTCCCCTTATGGCAACCCAGACGCGCCCGGGGAGATCGACGTCGAGGCCATGCGGAAGCTGATCGACGAGGAGATCAGGAAGAAAACCGAGAAGAAGTAAGGGGAATACCTCTTATTTTTTTCGCATAGAATATTAGCAACACTAATAATTTGTGGTATAATTACCTTGACGGAAGTAAATCATTCCGATGGAGGTAACCCACGATGAAGAAAGGCGTCATCTACGCGAGGTACTCTTGCGACAAACAGACCGAGAATTCCACCAAGGCCCAGCTCCGTGAATGCCGCGAATGGGCGGAGAAGAACGACATCACCGTCATCGACTCCTATTGCGACGAGGCCATTTCCGGCCGCACCGACAGGAGACCGGCTTTCCAGAAGATGATCGCCGATGCCCAGCGCGGCTATTTCGAATGCATCGTCGTCTGGAAGGGTGACCGCTTCTCCAGGTCCAGGGCGGACGCGGCGAAATACAAGACGATGCTGAAGAAGCTCGGCATCCGCGTCCTCTCCGTCACGGAGCCTAACATCGAAGGGTCCCAGGCGATTCTGATGGACGGCATCAACGAGGCCTTCGCGGAATACTACTCTGTGGAGCTCGCCGAGAAAATCAACCGCGGGCTGGACCAGAACGCCCTGGATGGGAAATGGAACGGTGGCGCGGTCCCTTTGGGCTACGACCACGACCCGAAGACCCAGAGGCTTTCCATCAACGAGAAAGAGGCGGAAGTCGTCCGCAAGATTTTCAAGCTCTACACCGAGGACCAGCTGAGCGCGAACGCGATCGGGGTGAGGCTCCAGCAGGAAGGGTTCATCACCAAACGCGGGAAACTCATCAGCAAGGCCGGCGTCTATTCCGTGTTGACCCACGAATGCTACACGGGCGTCTACCATTGGCGCCAGTACACCGTGAAGAACATCTTCCCGCCCATCATCAGCGAGGAGACCTACCAGGCTGCCCAGGCCCTTTTGAAGAAGAACTGCCACTCGCGCGGAGTTAAGAGCACCGGCATCGAGTACTTCCTCGCTGGTCGACTCTATTGCGGGCAGTGCGGAAGGAAGATGGTGGGGCGTTCCGGCTATGGCGGACACAACCATAAGAAGTATTACTACTATTCCTGCAAGGACACGCACGGGAAGCGCGTGTGCCCGATGAAGGATGTCCCTAAAGACCTAGTTGAGGAATCCATCATCCGCATCCTCCGCGAGAAGGTGCTGCTCGACAAAGGGATGCGCGAATACTTCACCGATGCCATCCTCGGCTACGTCAACGGCGAGAACCCGGAGATCCCGGCGTTAGAAAAAGAGCTTGATGAACTCAACGCGAAAATCAAGAAGCTGGTGCTCCTGGCCGAGGAGATGGACGACATCGAAGAGGTCACGGAAAGGCTTAAGGTCCTAAAGTCAAAAAGGGAGGGCCTCCAGGAGAACCTAAGGCTGTTGAAGCATCGCGTTTCATCGGTGGATGCGGTGGACGTGAATTCCTTCTTCGACCATCTTGCCTCTTGCCCCTTTGAGACCCCGGAAGATAGGCGGTTCCTGGTCAACACATTCCTCCATAAAGCCTATGTGTTCGACGATGGCCACGTCACCTTATATCTAAATTATCGCGGCCAAATCAGCACTTTTATGGAAAATGGTAAGGTTCGTATGTCGTCTCCTATGGTCCACCATTTTTTTATTGGCTGTCGTTGTCCAAAGTTGGACAAAATGACTTATCCAGCATAGATTAGGCCTCTTATGAGGCCTTTTCTTGTGAAAAGCTAGTACGTGATATGGATAAAGACGATGAAATTAATTTAGGAGTGTTTATAAAACATCTCCTAATCACATTCTTAGTTATGGGGGTGTGTTGGGGACTATGCATTGTTCTAAGCGTCTTTGATATAACAATTAAAAATTGTTTTTGGTTATATATTCCTTGGTTTACTGGTGGCATATCGCCTGCAATTGCTTCGTTTATTGTTTTGAAAAAGAACCGCATTGTTAATGGATTCATCGATTGGATAAAACATGTCTTTGATTTCAAACACAAGATTTGGGGTTATCTT
>CACYCS010000157.1 GCA_902773005.1 uncultured Erysipelotrichaceae bacterium | reverse complement strand
ATGGGGTGCTATTCTCAAAAGCACGCGGAGAAATGCGCGGAGCTCGGTGGGGATATCGTTCTAGGATCCGCCAATCGCTCGAAGGCCGCCGAATACATTAAATCGTTCCAAAATAATGGCAAGAAAATTGTCGATGTAAAAAGTAGTGTGCGCCACGAGAAATATGAAGAGCTCGGAAGCACGGCTTTTTGTGAGAACGCCCGCGCATACCTGAAGATTCAAGACGGCTGCGATAATTTCTGTTCCTATTGCTTCATTCCGCAGCTACGCGGCAATTCGCGCTCTAGAGAGCCTCGAGATGTTGTAGAGGAAGCCTCCGCGCTCGTCGCCAAAGGCTATAAGGAAATTGTCATCACCGGAATCCATATCGGAGCCTATGGCAAAGATTTGGGCGATGGCAGTTACCGATTGCCGTCTCTTTTAGAGAGCATTCTGAATAAGTGCCCCGAACTCTATCGCTTACGTATCTCCTCAATCGAGGAAAGCGAGATTGATGATGATTTTCTTCGACTGCTGGCCAACTATCCGGCGATTGTCGATCACCTTCACATCCCGCTTCAGTCAGGATCCGCCTCCATTTTGACATCGATGAAACGCCACTATGACACGGACGCTTTCCTCGCCAAGCTTTCATCGATTCGGGCAATTCGTCCTGACATCGCCATCACAACCGATGTCATCGCTGGCTATCCAGGAGAAACCGATGAGCAGTGGGAGGAGACCAAGGAATTCTGCCGCAAGGCCGATTTCGCGGAAATCCATGTTTTCCCGTTCTCGCCACGCCCAGGAACCTATGCGGCGAGTTTGAAAGATACCGATCCTCGCATCAAAAAGGCACGCGTGCACGAGCTTTTGGAGATTTCCAAAGCCCATCGTTCAGCCTATGAGAAAAGATTCTACGGCCAAGAGCTTGAGGTGCTTTTCGAGGAGTATTCCGAAGCGGATCATCTCGCATATGGCCATACATCCAATTACCTTTTAGTGAAAGTGCCTGCCAGCGCGCCCATGCACGGGTGCGTGAGGAAAATCATTTACGATGATAAGACAGCATCGGATTAATTTTGATTTTTTTTGACATTGTCTCAGTTTTTCGTTTGACTTAGTCGCCTAACCCTCTATAATTGCCGACGGAAAAAGAAGGAGTTAAGGAAAATGGCAGTCCCACAGAGAAGAATCAGCAAGACCAGGAAAAGGCTTCGCCGCTCGCACTTCAAGCTTGAGCCGGTTGGCCTCATCGCCTGCCCCAAATGCGGCGAAATGATCCGTGCCCACCACGTTTGCCCGAAATGCGGCTTCTACGCTGGCAAGCAGATCGTCAAAGTCAAAGCTGACAAAGGCGAATAAATTTAAAATGCTCCGCTCGGCGGGGCTTTTTTGAACAAACAAAGGAGAACAACAATGGAATTCAACAAACTGTTCGACCACACCCTCCTAAAACCCGAGGCCACGACCGCCCAGGTGAAGAAAATCTGCGACGAGGCCAAGGAATTTGACTTCGCCTCCGTCTGCGTGAATCCCGATTACGTCGCCTTCGCCGCGAAGGAGCTAAAAGGCACCTCCGTGAACGTCTGCACCGTCATCGGATTTCCTCTTGGGTCCAATATCCCCGAGGTCAAGGCCTTCGAAGCCGAAAAAGCGGTGGAGCAGGGCGCGACTGAGATCGACATGGTGCTCAACGTCTCCAAAGTGAAAGAAGGCGATTACGATTACGTCGCCAAAGAGATCGCATTGGTCAAGGCTGCGTGCCACGGGAAATTGCTCAAAGTCATCCTCGAGACTTGCCTTTTGACCCCAGAAGAGATTGCAAAAGCTTCGGCGGCATCGGAAAAAGGCGGCGCTGACTTTGTCAAGACCTCGACTGGTTTCAATAAAGGCGGGGCAACCGTAGAAGCGGTGCGCATCATGCGCGAAACCGTCGGCGATAGGCTTGGCGTCAAAGCTAGCGGGGGCATCCACACCCTCGCGGAAGCCAAGGCGATGGTCGAAGCGGGCGCGAATCGCCTCGGCTGTTCGGCCAGCGTCGCGATCATGAATGAGAAATAATCGCTCCAAATTGAACGAATTGCGCGCACCTGCTCGGGTGCGCGTTTTATATTGGCAGGCAACGCGTCGCGAAATGAATCGGGACGTTATTGGATATGCTTTGGACTAGTGAGGCGGCGGGTTGAATTGTAGGTTGGGCACCACATGGGTTATTGGTTATCTTGGTTTTGGAGGGCTTTCTTGAAGTCGTCGCGCCTCCTGCCTCCGAATTCGCGGTAGTAAGCTTCCTT
>CACYCS010000156.1 GCA_902773005.1 uncultured Erysipelotrichaceae bacterium | reverse complement strand
TTTGACCCGTCCCAGCAAAAAACCCGTTTGGTAGCACGCGTTGAATACAGCAGGCTTTCGGGCGGCGTGCGGGAATACGACGATGCCATCCTCGCGGCCTGCTACGATTCGCCCAAATCCACCCACGAATTGCTCGCGCTCACTCCTTACAAGAGCCGTATCTCGTTGATGAACAACGTGATTATTCCCTTAATGGAGGCGAATCTGCTAATTCCAACTTCTCCCGGAAGGTCACCCTTAAATAAGTATCGCACGAACACGGAATTGGTGAAGATTGTCCAATGATCGAGTTTGGGCAGGTTCCGAACGAGAACGCTCAAGAAAGCCTTGAGGCCTTATTTCGCTTCCAAAGCGATAAGAAAGCAACCAACCTATCCATCCACACAAAATTATTTTGCGCAATATCGAGCAATATTTTTGGTAATCAGGTTCAAAATCGAAAATTTTTGCTCGAAATCGTGCAAAAATTTTCAAACTACAGGGTTTTGATTATCGCCTGTCCTTACCCGAAGGCTTAGAGGCACAATTCCATCACATTTTAAATTTCTTTAAATTTTGTGTCTATTCAGTATTTTGCCATATAACGCCGCTAGATCGTCTAGGGATGGAACGAGGTGGAATTCTTTTTTCCATATCTCAATCGCTTGAAGGGGATCTAGGCTATGGTAGGCGGGGAAGAATGGCCTGATTTTGGAAGGGGGCATCATTTTGTAGATCCTTTTGGTGGATATCCCATCGACATAGGCCCAGTAGCGGTAGATGTACCCGATCCAATGCATTTCTTCTTCACTATATTTCTCGCCAGTGTTTGGTAGGTTTTGCTTGCGAAGCCAATCGAAGAATTCTTCCGCGTCGATTGGCTTCGAAAGAATCGATGGCGAGTCTAATTCCCAACATAGAGGCGAGTGAACGAACCGCTTGATGAATTCCTTGCTGCCGCAAGGCAAGGAAAGCGAAGCGTCGAAAATCTCCGCCTGATGCCTGCAAAGAAGCAGGCCGCCTGCGTCCATTTCACGAGAAGATCCCATCGATATAACTCCCCTTGTTTTGATATTGTACGCGAGAAAGCCGCAACTTGGAGATTCCGTTTTTCCGTTCCTCCTCTTTGACTGCTCCGTACTTTTTTCGTTCGTCTTGCCCTAAGAAAAGTTTGGCGATTGGCTTAAGCGCATCCAAAGACAATTGATTCTTCAAAACGAATTGATATCCGAGCTGGTTGGCGGATATGGCGTGAAGGGTCTGTTCGTCGGTTAATAGACCTTCCGAGAACTCCTTCATCGTCTCGTACATCACGTTATCGGCGATTGGGGCTTCGATGTAGTCCGCCGACTCAATCTTCTTTCTTAACTCGACGAGGGTCGGATGGCTTTCGAATTGCTTTAGATATCCGCGATATAGGCAAACCGCGATCATCCATTCTCGATTGACATCAAATCTCATTTTCTTAAGGCCTTTTGCATCAAGATAAAAGCAGTAGACTGAGCTTTCGGCGTATTCGTTGATCCAAGTGGCAGCTTGCCGTAGCGTTTCGCCGGCATAGAACCCGATTCCAAAGTCACTAGTGGGGGAGGCATGCGATAAGTCGATTGGCCCATTGATTCCGCTTCTTGAGCCATGGAAAAGCAATTTCTCCCCTTTGGCGTCATCTTCAAGGAACCTTGTTTTTAAAAGATTGATGTCGATCCCGTTCTCAAACGCGAGACGATAAAGCGCATTGGCCACTATCGGCTTTGGCGCGCTTCTGCCTGATTCGTATTTGGACAAGGTCACATTTGTTATGCCAAGAATATTGGCAAGCTCAACCTGAGTTATCCCTAACGCGGTTCGAACTAAGATAAAATCGGATGCAAAATCATATTCAATCATAATCACATTTTAAATTTATTTAAATTCTGATTCAATATTGACGTTTTGGGTTTTACGTATTTTTGAATCCCTACTGGATTATTAGTCGCAGGCTATCGGAAAAAAAGCGAGATCAGGCCTCGATATGAGGTTTGATCTCACTCAATCATAGCCAAGCGACCGCGCGATGCTATTATCTACTTTCGCTTGGCAGGAATATCGGCCGGTAAACGGTGTCCTCCCGTCTTCCGCAGTGGAACATAGCTTTTGATTAGTCCTCGTGGAGGGCGCGAGAACAGAAACCCGCCCGCCATACGTATTTTTCCATTTCGTTACTTCTTTTTCGCTAAGCCACAGGAGAAGGCATCGGCCACCTTCGGCCCGAATTTGCGGTAAGTATTGTCTAACGGGCAGAAGAAGGCGAGATCGAGCATCTCGGTATCGAAGCGTCCACGCTCGCGGATGACTTCTTCGTCGATGACGATGTTTTTGACCTTCGCGACCACATAGAAACCCACTTCCTCATCGTCGAAGATCTTGAACACTTCGCATTCAAAACTGATTGGGAATTCCTCGATGAGCGGCGCATGCACCACCTTCGATGGATAAGCATGCAAATCGGTCTTTTCGAATTTGTCTTTGTCCTTATTTCCCGAGACGATGCCGACAAAGTCGCAATCGACGATGTCCTTGGTTTTGGGTAAGCCAAGCGTAAAGCATTTCTCGCGGAGGATGTTTTCGACCGTACGGTGGGATTTATCCAAAGATAAGACCAACAAATCGGTATCGAGTTGCCCGCCCCAGGCGGCGTTCATCAAGTTGACGGAGCCATCCTCGTTATAGGTGGCAAGCATCTCCACGAGTTGGGGAGAAAGAATCGGTTTCGGTTCTATGGATTTCTTCATGGTTTTTGCCTCCTCGATATTATATCGCCATCTGATTGCAGCATCGAAAGAAGCATCTTATCAATCAGTTTCGGCGCTGGAAATCTGCGTTCTACTACTTTCCTCCCCAAAAGGCTTTTCCTTTGAATCCTTTTAGGCAGTCCTTGGAGAATCCTTTCGGATAGCCAAGCAAGGGCTTATTATGCGCGAAGTGTATGTCGCAAGAGCAGCCGGAGAAGACCTCCCCACCGATGGAGGTGACGCCCTTGGGGATGGCGATTGACTTTAGGGATGTGCAGTAGGAGAAAGCCCCCTCGCCGATGAAGGTGACGCCCTCCGGGATGGCGATCGAGGTTAGGGAGGAGCAGTCAAAGAAGGCATGCTTGTCGATGGAGGTGACGCTCTCCGGGATGGCGATAGAGGTCAGGGAGGAGCATCCATAGAAGGCCCCCTCGCCGATGGAGGTGACGCTCTTGGGGATGGCGATCGAGGTCAGGGATTTGCAGTCACGGAAGGCGAAATCGCCGATGGAGGTGACGCCCTCCGGGATGGCGATAGAGGTCAGGGAGGAGCAGTTGTAGAAGGCGCG
>CACYCS010000155.1 GCA_902773005.1 uncultured Erysipelotrichaceae bacterium | reverse complement strand
GTAGCCGAGGACGTCGGCCCTCTCCTTCCAGGTCGGCTGGACCGGGACGACATCGGTTGTGCTCCCGAGGTAGACGCCCCAGGCGACCGGAAGCGAGGTCTTGCCGGTTCCCGACATGCCCTGGAGGATGATCGTGCGGCTCGCGGCCATGGAGGCCAGGAAGCTCGCGACGTCAGACTTCGAGTAGTAGAGCCCCCTGCTCCCCGCGGCGAAGCTGCGGAAGCCGTCGCACAATGACTCGAGGGTGAGCCCGGGGGTCGAGGTGACGGATTCGAAGCCGGGGTGCTCGAGGTCGCGCTCCGTCAAAGACGGGAAGCGGCCGACGATATTCTTTTCTTCTTTCTTGCCGTCTTTCTTTAGAACGGGCGCAGGCAAAGCGTTCGATGGCTGCTGCACCACAACCGTTTGGGACTGCATCTGCTTCGACGCCTGGTGGAGCTGCTTGTCGATGAAAAGATACCCGTTCTTCCTCTTGCTCACATCCAATCGAAGCATGGTGATCGCGATGAGGACCGTCACGACGAGGATCAGCGCCACATAGACGATGATCGCGTAATATGAGGTCAGAAAGTCGAGGATGTTCATGCCTCGGCCTCCTGCGTCTTTTTGGGCTTAGAGTGCCTGGTGATGGATTTCTTGATGGCGATCGCCTCTTCCTCGCTTTGGAAGCAGGTCTCGGCGATTTCGGCGACGCCGCCTTCTTCTTCCGTCTTCCCTTCGATCGAGGCGATGGTGAACGGGAGGAGCATGTTGCCGACTAGATCCCCGCTAGCGACGTCTTCGTCAGTGCCCATCCACATGAGGATCGCGGTCGCGCGCTCCAAAGCGTTCTCGGCGTCGTTATGCAAGCGAATGCCGTATTTTCCGACGGCGTGGAAGAAATTGTCGTATCCGGCAAGCTTCGCGTCGGAAAGGAAATAGCTCTTCTTGAGTTTGGTGACGAGGTAGCGGAAATCGTCCATCGGAAGTGGGAAGGAACCGGTGGAAAGGTCTGCTGGGACCTCGGCCGATTCGATCTGAAGCGGCAAAGCGGATGCGCTAAGAAGAAGCGCGGGATCGAGGTTAGCGAGCGACCCGTCATAGAAAGCGACCACCACGTGGTTCTTGCCAAGGATCATCTTGGAGCGGAACACGTGGTCAACGCCATAGTCGGCGAGTTCGGAAACGCTATGGACGAAATAGGCCGCGATGTCTTCGCAAGACTCGAAATTGAAGCCCATGACGCGGTTGGATTCGGCGTTGCGGGGCGCAAGATGCGGATAATCGATGAAATCGCCCATCGGGTTATCCAAAGTGCCGATGCCCTGGAAAGTATTGGCAATCGCGCGGACCAATTTCTCGCGGTGCTCCCTCTTCACGTCTTCTAAGATCAGGAAGCGCGAATAGGCGATATGGGCGAACAGGCGCGCGAAATCGGATTCCAGGATCGAAAGGCCCTCGGCGGCGATATTGGCTCTCATCGCGTCGCGCACCGTCTCGACGGAAGCGCCTTGGGCGATGATGCGCTCAGCCTTGCGAGTATCTCTTTTGAAGCCTCTGGCCGCGGAGTCGTCATTGAGGACGCGGACCTTCTGCTCCTTCTTGATCTTGGTGGCGGTCTCATCGCCAACAAGCTTCTGGTTCGGTTTCATGACCACGGTCTCCGCCGGGCCAATGGCCTCTGCGGTGCCCTCGATCAGCATTTTGATGCGGGATTTGTTTTGGTTGCGGCGGTAACGGCCTAATGTCACTAGGCAGCTCACGAAGGCAAGGATGCCGACGACGGCCATCGCGATGCCGATGAACGGGCCGCCTTTCGCCATGTTGCCGAGCGTTAAGAAAATCTCGACGCCGCCAACTGAGGCAAGGGCGATCGAAGCGACCATCGCCACGATTAGGAAAACCTTGAACGGCGCATCTTTCGGCTCTTCCGGAACGTCTTTTCGGACGCGCTGGATATAAGAGACGTCATCGTAGCGCTTCTGAGCTTCCGCTTGTGTTATCTCTTCTGGGGTAAGCATCTGTCGAAACTCCGTTCATCAGGGATGGGGATGGTATATGGACCAAAAGATGTTGGGACCGATAATCGCGAGCACCACCGCTGCGATCACGCCGACGCAGGCAGCTCCGATCAAAATGAGCTTGACCGGCTGGAAGACAGGTTTGCGGTGGGTGGCGGTCATCGCGAGGGAGCGGAGCTTCGCGCCTCTAGCGGAAAGCTGCTCCTCGTGGGTTCCGGTATCGTCTTCGCCTTCGGATTCGAAGGTGTCGCCGCCATCGTCTTCTTCGTCATCGACGCCGACGCTCGCCCTATTCTCCTCGCTAATGGTTGGGGAATCAGGGCGCGTATCGACAGAGGTATCGTGGGTCGAAATCGTCTCTTCTCCCCTACCTTCTTCTTTTGCGGGAGCGTAGGCGGGTTCATCGCCATCGGAGGACTTCATCTGGATGACGTTCTCATTGGGATCGACCATCTCGATTGTGGACTGAACGTCCCTCACTTCGAAAGGAGCCTTCCCGGCGGGACGCTCGAAATTCGAGGAGCCATTGAGGCTAGTGAGCGCGAAGTTGAATCCCGCGACATCGTCTTCTAGAGGTATCGGGAAGTCGTAGTCGACGGAAGCGTGCTTTTCTAAGTCAAGGCCCGTGAGCTTCACGGCGAATTTGTTGAGCGGGTTGCGGTCCGCGTCGTAAGTCCTGATCACGAAAACCGCAGAACGGGCCTGGATTTTGCCATAGTTGGTGAGGCGGAGGAAGCCATATCTTCCGCCTGCTCCGCGATAGATGTCGCAATTGACGATCTGCAGTCCTTCGCGGCGGACTTCGAAGGCGATGCGCTTCTCAAATTTGACGAGTGCCATGGATTAGAAGCCCCCTTTCTGCTCCGCTTTTCCGCGGAGGATGAACATCGGGACCATGTATCCGGCGGCCCCAAGAAGGAAGGGTATCGCTAGGCCGACGATCGCATATAGCGGGGCGTATGTGATCCAAATGAACATCTGATATTCCCAATTGTCATAATCCCCCTGCATATGCCACGTCGCGGTCGCATTGACTTCGAACGCGTTGGCTAGCGCTAGCAAAGCAGCCATAGAGATAAGCCCAACAAGGAGGCCGTAGCCGACGATCTTCGTCGTGCGAACGCCTGAGAGAAGTCGGCGCCAGACCTTGGTTTTTCCGCCTTCCACCGCTTCGACGTAGGCTCCTTCCGTGTCTTTTGGGAGGCCAATTGTGATCTCGCTCACCCCGCCGAAAGTGTAGGTTCTTGCCTGAAGTGGCTTTCCATTGACATAGGGGATGACGATAAGCGTCCTTTCGTCGCCCATGATTCTAGAGCGGACGTAGAGGGTCGCTTTGTCTTCGTCGAGGATGATGCCGAGGTGCTCGAGGTCCTCGACTACGCTAGGATCATCCTGATTGAGGCCGATATTGGGTCCATCATGGGTCAAGCGGAATCTCGTGAAGACGAAGATGAGCAGCACGACCAATAAGGCCACGAGCAGTACCCCGACTGCTAACAAGATAATAAATAAAGTGGTTGCAGGCATGGATTAGTCCTCCTTTTGGACTTCATGGGTGGATAGAGGATGCTTTTCGTAATCCTCAAGCGGCAAAATCTCGATCGTCTTGCCGACGACGGGGTTCTTGGCCCCTTTCTTGCGCTCGGCATAGGTGACGACGTAGCCGTGGGAGGTGTAGCGGTCGAAAAGCATCGCGTTGAACGAGAAGACGAAGGAATGGGCGACCTGTCCGCCATAGAAGAGCAGGAGCAATCCAAGAAGGATGTAAATCGCTAGGCAAAGGGAAATCGAGGCGATCAAGAAGCTAGGATCTTGATAGCCTAGGACCGTGATCACGTAGGCAGCGACCGGAAGCGGAGCGACGAAAAGAATGAAGAGCAGGATGTTCACGATGAGCAAACATGCGATGCCGGCTGCATTTTCCCTGGCGCAGCGGAACCCGTTGTACATGATGTCGCCTAGCCCCAAGGCCTTGTTGCTCGCGGCGACGAAGTTGCCGCTGATGAGGATCGCTAGCATCGGGATGGCCACCGCTAGATAAAGCACGCCGAGGATGACGGTCACCAAGATGAAATAGATCATGGCGACGTCAACAGTCGGGAACGCGGCGAGGAAGGCGGTGTAGATGCCATATCCCGCCCCGCCGATGATCGCCGACCATACGAGTAGCGCGAGGCGGATGATCAAATTGAACATGAACCCGGCGAAGTAGCTCTTGCCTTCTTCGACGCCATCGAAGGATTTGCCGATGTTCGCGTCGCCAGTTTCATGAAGCATGCGCGCAAAAGAAAAATCGCTCTGCGCGAAAGCCGGGGCGAAAAAGGAGAACGGAAGGGTGAGGATTCTCACAAAAAGGAGCAAGCTGCCCGCGATGCGGCGAGCGATGTTGCCCTTGTAATAATCGCGGGCCAAGGAGAACCCTCGGCCCACGTATGAAATCGCTTTTGCTTTATTTGCCATAAAGTAACCTCAGGATGGGGAGTCGACTACATCCGCGTGAATTCGCTTTCGTTCGGAAGAGGCATCGCATCGCGGACGCGGTGGTTCGCCTGGATGTCGACTTTGAACTGGAATTGCGGGAACATCGGGTCGACTTCGCCGGTTGCTTCATAGCCGATGTTGATGGTGCCGTGGCCCTTGGCTTCGATCGGGCCGAGGCCAGAGGAGTTATAGCCGATCTTGAAGTCGAGATTGAAGTCTTCGAGGGTGTGCCCCGCTTCTTCGCTCACCTTCTTGCGATACGCGGCGATCGCCTCATCCCTCATGCCCTCGGGGATCTTCGGGGCTTCGTTGAGGGTGTAATTGTAGATGGATGGCGCCACCATGAGGGCGACCATGTCTTCGCGCTTGGCGGAGAAATTGAGGTAATTCCAGCCGGCTTTCTCGGTGACGCGGGCATAGGCGAGCCCATATTCGTCGATGTAGCTCGAATCGAGTTCGAAGCTAAGCGAATTGAGAAGTCCCGGGAAGACGACCTTCATCGGAAGGGCCTCCTCGTCCACTTTCTCGCCTTGGACGGTGATTTTGGTCTTGTTGGCCCCTTCGTAATCGAAGTAGAGGCCGCCCTGGTTGAGCCAGGTCTTCACCGAGACCTCGTCGAGTTTGGCCTTGTAGTCCTCGCCCATCTGAACGCTGAACTTGGTGGCCGATCCAGCGACGTAGACGCTCATGTTGCGAAGGGCATCGCTACTGAAGAAATGGATGAAGTCGGTCGGGAGGTTCGCGGTCGTGATATCGGCGGAGAACTGCTGGACTTTCACCTCCTGGACGACGTTATGGTCCTCATCGAGGTAGCTGTATTCGAAATCGCCTTCGATGTTGAGGCCGCTATATTGTTTGGCTACCTCAGTCGCATAGGCCCTTTTGAATTCATCCACGCTCTGCTTGTTGGCTTCCCTGCCTTCGTTGCTGCAAGCTATAAGCGAGCAGCTCGCGGCAAGAAGCATCAGTTTCGGAAACTTTTTCATATTTTATCCCCTTTTTGTTATTGGACGGGTTGGTTCGGCAATGCTTGCCTTTTCGTTATTATGAACGCATTTCCTAGAAATGGGAACTCAAAAGAGTAACGAAGGTGGCAGCTGTTGTCTCTCAAAAAAGAAATTTTTCCTCGAATGTCAATCTTTGATACTGTGTGAACGGGTTACTCCGATGTGCTATCCTATTGGGGTGAGTTACGCAGAATCGTTGAAACGCCATTACGGCTTGGAGATCGCTCAAGCGATCCTTGAGGCGCAGGAAAAAGAACCAACCCATTGCCTCATCGCGAACAAACGCCAAGTCGATGAGGGCCGCTTGCTTTCGGAGTTTCCTCATCTTCGTCCCCACCCTTTCATCGAAGGCGCCTATTACTACGACAAGGACGAGTATGATCTAGGCAAAAGCCTGATCCATGACGTCGGAGGGTTCTATATCCAGGACGCCGCCGCGATGATGCCGGTCGCTTTCCTTGACCCGAAGCCCGGGGAGAAGCTCCTTGACATGGCCGCTGCCCCGGGAGGAAAAACCATCGATGCCGCCTTAAGAATGGAAGGCAAAGGTGCGATTTTGTCAAATGACATCTCCTACCCTCGCGCCCTTGAATTAAGCCGCAATATCGAGCGCCTTGGCATCATTAACGCCGCCGTCATATCTTGCGATCTATCAAAATGCTATCCATTTTTGGAGGGAACCTTCGACAAGGTCATTTTGGATGCCCCGTGCTCTGGGAGCGCGATGTTTCGCAAGCAAAAGGAAGTCGAGGAGGATTGGACGGCGGAAAAAGTCGCTTCCTTGACCAAAATCCAGAGGAATTTGCTCGACGCCGCCTACTTTTATCTGAAAGAAGGAGGGACGATAGCCTATTCGACTTGCTCTTTCTCTTACGAAGAAGACGAAGGCGTGATTTTGGATTTCCTCGCCGCGCATCCTTCCGCGGAGGCCGTGCGCCTTGCAGAGAGCCCTCTATTCTATCGCCATCAAGACCTTCCCGAGGCTGTGCACCTATTGCCCCACCTCTTCGAAGGCGAAGGGCAATTCATCTGCTTGATCAGGAAAAACGAATCCGTAGATCAAGGCAAAGCGAAGCCCATCAAAAACGATGAGGCCGCGCTTCGAGCGATGAAGTCGCTTGGAATCGTTCCTGAAATCGGGCAGACCGCGGTCAAAGTCAAAGAGTCGATCTATCTTGTGCCAAGAGAGTTCATGAATGCCGATATATGGAAACTGAATCCGATAAGATTAGGGCTAAAAACCTGCGAGATCTCTAGTAAAGGAGATCTCTTCCCCGACCACCACTTGGCTCGCGCTGGACTCGGCTTATCAAAGGTCTCCCTTAATGAAGCCCAAGCGAAAGCCTACCTATCTGGCGCGACCTTCCGGCTCGATTGCCAAAATGGCTTCAAGATCGCGGCCTATGAGAGCATGAACCTAGGCCTCATCAAAGTCGTTGGAGGCATAGCGAAGAACCACTACCCCAAAGGCCTAAGGCATTCATATTGATGGCAAATAACCAACAAGCACGTTCCGACTTGGAGCGTGCTTTTTGGTTTGCTATATATTTCGTTCTATTCTTTTGCTGGCATGACGGTCACCACGCCTATCACCGAGATGCAGAACCCGATTGCGGCGAGCGATACCATGAAGTCCACGCTATCGAAATGGACCGCGAATATCACCGATTCGGCGATGTAGGCGAGCCCGGCGACGATCGCCCCTACCGAGGCTAGATAATATCCCCATGGGGTTCTGGAATTGGTGAGTCCCACCATCCCGATCGCCCCGAAGATAAGCATCACCACCCCAAAGGGGATCGCGAAAGGCAGAAAATAGGAAACTCTCTCGTTGGGAGACATATCGCCTGATGTCTTGAAAAGAAGGTAAATCAAAGCGGCGAAAGAAGCGAGTCCCCCGATGACGGTCGCGGTTCCCGCGGTCTTGGTGACCTTTGATTTGGCCTCTAATGTTTCTTCAGTTAACTTGGGTTGTCGCATTTATTTTTTCTTCCAGAATTTGTTCTTCGGGTATTTCTTGTGGAGCTTCTTGGCGTAATAGTCCGCGTCGAGCTCACGGAACGACCTCACGTTCTCCTCGGTCTTCTTCTGCACTTCTGACGCGAAGTCCGCGGTCTTCTTCTCGGCGAAGGAATCGTAAGGGATTCTTTCGATCTTGCCGTGAATCGGGAATGACCTTGCCTCATACCCTCCTCCAAGAGGACGGAAGGTTCCAAACATCGAGATGGACAAGACATCGACTTTCGCGCGATATGCAGGCTTGAAGGAGCCAGGATGGAAGTCCAGCGAATCGACGTTCATTGGGTCTTTGTTGCGGGTTCCTTCTGGGAAAATCGCGACGGAGTAGCCTTTTTCGAGGGTCGCGGTCGATTCCTTGATGACCGAAACGGCTTGTCTAACGTCATCGCGGTTCAGATACAGGCCATTGAGCATCTCAAACCAAACCCCGATGAATGGCTTGCCCTTGAGCTCGTTTTTGCCGACGAATTGGACCGGGCGAGGCGAATTCACGAGGATCGTGAGGATATCGAAGATCGATTGGTGGTTGCAGACGATGAGGGCTGGCTTATCCGAATCTCTCAATAGCTCGATGTTCTCGATGCGGAACTCCGGACGCATATGATGGACCATGAAGATCGCGAAGTCGCGGACCATCTTGTAACGCTGCTCGAAGGTGTATTCGTCTTTGTGCTTGAGGCGCGGCTTGAAATAGAAGATGTGCTTGAATAGGATTCGGAAGCCGATCGTGAAGCCTAATCTAACATATTTCCTGACGGTGTTGAATGTTTTCATATCCTCTTAGTCCTCGGTGTAGACGATCGACATCGCCGGGATCTTGACGGTGTGCGACTTCTCTTGTTCGCTATTATCCCCGCAGGAAACATAGGAAGCGGAGCACTTGATCGGCTCCCCATAGCTAAGCGGGCGATTGCTCGGATTGTAGAAAATGCTCACTTGCTTCTTTGGGGCGATGAAATTCTGGTCGAGATAGAAAAGCCTGATGGCGCCGTCGAAATCGGTGACGTCCATGGTATTGGCGATGGTCGAAGGGTCATATAGATGCAATAGCTTCGCCTTCTTGCGGAAGGCCACCGCTTTCTTGAACCTCTCGTACATTTCTTCCCTCTCTTCGAGCAAGCGATAGGAGAATTTGTTCTCGCGGTCACCGGAATTGTAGGTGTTCCCGTTCCCGAATTTGCTTTGCCCGATCTCTTGTCCCATGTGGATGAAGGGGATGCCGAAGGAGAAGAGGACCAAATTGTTGGCGAGCTCCACCCTTTTAAGTTTCTCGTCCTCGTTCATGTTGGAGTACCGATTGCTCAGCCAATCGAAATAGGTTTCGTTATCGTGGCATTCGACGTAATTGATCGATTGGGTGCCGTTAAGGAAGTGACGGGGGACGATGAAGTCGAGGCTAGAGGAGATGATCGCGTTCTTGAGCGCATTCATCGCGTCCAGTTCGCCTGCAGCGTATCGTTTCGCGTTCTCGCGGAAGAAATCGTTGAAGAAGCCATAATCCGGTAGCAAGCGGTAATTGCCCATGTGGCCGAGCGGGAAATTCACGTCCCCGCCCATGTTCCAGCCTTCGCCATAGAGCAAGAAGTCCGGCTTCTTGGCTTTGGCGTAATCCTTGATCTTGAGGAGGGTGTCGCAATCGATGATGCCCATGAGGTCGAATCGGAATCCATCGATCCCGTATTCGTCGATCCACCACTTGCAGCAATCCAAAATCATCTTCCTGACCATCGGCTTTTCGGTTGCGAGGTCATCGCCGCAGCCGCTCGTGGAGGCCATCGTGCCGTTATAGCGCTTGCGGAAATAGTAATTCGGGAGCACTTTCTCGAGGTTGTGGGTGATGTATTCGTAGACGTGGTTATAGACGACGTCCATGACGATCCGAATGCCCTGCTCATGGAAGGCTTTGACCATGGCTTTGAGCTCATTGACCCTTGAATAGGGATCGTTTGGGTCGGTCGCGTAAGAGCCTTCCGGCACGAAATACTGCGCTGGGTCATAGCCCCAGTTATAAGAGGCCAAAGGATGCTCCTCATCGACGGTTTTGAAGTCGTAGATCGGTAGCAATTGTAGGTGCGTCACCCCGAGGGACTTCACGTAATCTAATCCTGCGGGAAGCTTGCCGGAAAGGGTTTTCCTGCCTTTTTCGGCAAGGCCTACGAAGGTGCCTTTATGGACGATATCGGTATAGGAAGAGATTGTAAGGTCGCGGACGCTTGCCTCATAGATCACCGCCTCGGTCGGGGATTGGAGGCGAGGCAAGCAGCGGTCGGAGAAATCGTGCTCGAGCTTTGAGAAGTCGATCGCGAAGCTCGTCTTGCCGTTTGCTGAGCTTGATTTCGCGTAAGGATCGACGGCTCTGACCGTGCATTCGTTATTGGTGATCGAGAAATAATATTCGATCGGGCCTTCTTTTTCTTGGAGTTTGGCCCGGAAGACGCCGCGGAAGGTGCGCTCCATCAAGACCATCTCGAACTTCTTTTCGCGGTCCTTGCGGTAATGGAGGATAACTCTGCTTGCTAGAGGCGCCCAGATCGCAAAAGACACGCCATCATCAGAGAAAGTCGCGCCAAGATCATCGCCATCATAGGTGTAACGGTCGTTGAACCAAGGGGATTCGGTGAGCTCGGTGACGTTGACGGGCGAGCGGCCATAATTAGGAATCGCAATGATGAAGCTATGGCCAAGCTCAATCGGCTTGTCGAGGATGTAATCGATGACGGAGAGGGATTGAAGGGATGTGACGCGGCTAGGCTCGATCTTCCTCCCAGGCACCCCATCGATTTCCAAAAATGCCGATGGGCGGGTGAAGGGAAGCTCGCTCATAATGGTCATGCGGATGAGCGAAGGGGTCACGAATTTCGCGGAGAGGAATGTCTCTTTCATGTGGTTCAGTCTCCAAAGTCTGGGGATACGTCATTCTGAGTCGGCGGGAGGTCGATGGGGGATGAGGTCTCTTGCGCGTTCGGGTCGCTATGGACGAGGACCTTGCTGCCATGGCTGCTATTGGGCGCATCGCCGGTTTTGGCGACGATGCCTTCCGCCTGTAGCCTTGAGAAGATCTTCCCGGCGCGCGGGAATCCAACGGAAAAGTCGCGCTGGATCTGAGAAATCGAGGTAAATTCACGAGTCATGATGACCGATTTGATCATCTGGTACTTCTCTTCCTGAGAAGCGTTCTTGAGCTCGGCTGGGGATGGGGCGGGCATACCGGCTGCGCTCGGATCGTAGCCATTGGATTCGCCGCCTTCATCGGGATCGGAGAGGTCGAGGAAGTCTTTGTTGTAGTCGGCGGGACGCTGCGAGCGGATGAAGTCGGTGACCCTGCGGATCTCGTGGTTATCGACGAGGCACCCCTGGGCGCGGATGAATTCCCTCTTCTGGATCAAAGAGCAATCGACAAGCATGTCGCCATGCCCGGCGAGATCTTCGGCCCCGCCTTGGCCTAGAATCGTGATCGAGTCGACGCTGGATTTCACTGAAAGCGCGACGCGGACGGGCAAATTGGCTTTGATGGTTCCGGTGATGACCTTGACGTCAGGACGTTGGGTCGCGACCACTAAGTGGATGCCGGCGGCACGGGATTTCGCGGCGAGCTTCAGGACGTATTCCCCTACTTCCTTCGCCGATTCCACGAGGTCGGCGTACTCATCGATGAAGCAGACGACGAAGGGCATGCCTTTCTTCCCTTCTTCGGCCATGAGCTCATTGTATTCGCGAATCTCGCTCACCCCATTCTCCTCGAGCATCCCATAGCGTTTCTCCATCTCATCGCAGAGCTTCTTAAGGCACATCTTGGCTTCGCTAGGCTCTTTGATGATCGGGCAAAGCAGATGCGGCAGATCCTTGTATTTGCTCATTTCGACGCGCTTGGGGTCGACGAGGACGATCTTTAGGTCATCGGGGCTATTCCTCATGAGTAGCGACATGATGATCCCGTGCATGAAGATCGATTTGCCGGAACCCGTGGTGCCGGCAAGCAGCATATGGGGAAACTTGGAGAGGTCCGCGGCCACCACTTTTCCTTCGATGTTCTCGCCAAAGGGGATGACCATGTTGTATTTGGGACCCTGGGGAAGTCCTTCGAAGACCTCCTTGAAGGGGACGGTGCGCTTCTCGGCATTGACGACTTCTAGTGCCGAGGTGCTATGCCCTGGGACGATCTCGACGAAGCGGGTGGGGACGCCGCCAAGGCGGATGCCGATGTCCTTGATGCATTTGTTGAGGGAGCTGACCGGGACATGGGGGTCCATCTGGACGTCGAAACGGGTGGTCGAAGGTCCGATCACGTAGCTAACGACCTGGGCGCCCGCCTTAAGATCATTGAGGGTCTGGTTGATGTTAGCCATCTTCATCTCGCACTCTTCTTTCATGGCTTCGCGGTTCGTCGCGTCTTCATAGACTTTAAGAAGGTCGGAAGAAGGGAAAACATAAGGCTTCTTCGGCTGTTCTTTGGGTTCTTCCTTGGCAGGTTCCTCTTCGATGGCGGCGTCTTCCATCTCGGGCTCATCGTTAAGCGGCTCGGCGACGAAAGCGTCTTCGAGAGGAGCACTTTCTTGCTGCAAGGTGGGTTTAGGTTCGGCGAAAGGACGCGTAAAAGATGGCGCTGGAGCGATGATTTCCTCTTTGACGGGGAGAGGCTTTTCCTCTTGCTTAGGCTCCTCTTGAACGTAGCGCGGCTCTTCTTTTTGGACGTAACGAGGTTCCTCTTTTTGAACGTAACGCGGTTCCTCTTCTTGAACGTAACGAGGTTCCTCTTCTTCGGGTTCGATCTCCTCTTCGACTTCTTCTTCTTGCTCCACAGGCGGGACGAAAAGGAATGGATTCTCTTCTTGCTTGGCCTCTTCTTCGGCCTCTTCTTCGACTTCCTCTTCTTCGGGTTCGAACATCAGCTGCTGCTTCGGGATCGGCTTGACCGAGAATTCCTTGGCCTCATTGCTTGGCTCTTGCTCAAGGGCATCCTCGAAGGTCGCTTCTTCTTTGGGGGCCACCTCATCGAATCCGTCCGGATCGAAGAACGCCTCGCGAAGTCCGGATACGCGGACCGGGTTATTGCGGTATAAGCTCGGATTCGGATTCGGGATCGGCTTCGGGGCAAGCGGGTCCACCGCTTTTTCTTTCTTTGGCTCAGCAGGAGATTCCACGGAATTCGCTTCGCGCCTAGAGGTGCGGGTAGGCAAATCCATCCTCCCGGCCGGGGTGAAATTGAAGTGGCTCAAAGGGCTATCGTCTTCTTCCTCTTCCTCGTCTAGCTCGATCTTCGGAGCGGGCTCTGCCGCCTTTTGCTCGGCTTTAGGTTCTTCTTTCTTAGGCTCAGGAATCTGGAATTCCTCCGCTGGGGCGTCAATTTCCTTCGCCGCCTCTTCGATCTCTTCCTCGACTTCCTCCTCTTGCGCTTCTTCTTCGGAAGAGGGGGTGACGAGCAATTCGTGCGACCTCTTTAGAAGAGGCGTGAGGAACAAGAACGCTCCGACGGCAGTCACGACCCCGCCCACTACATAGGCGAGCCAAACCCCGATCGACGAAAGCATCGAGGAGAGGAAGGTGAGCAATATCCCTCCACCGAGTTCAGATGCCGCATAGGCATGGGGAAGCGCGTCGCGATAGAAGGAATCATAGGATCCCGGCGCCACATTAAATCCCGCTGAAAGAAGGATCCCTATGCCAATGGCAATCAATACGTAGCCGAACACGAACCTCTTTTTGAAGAGGTCGCTGAGCTTTGTGAACATCAGCACGACTCCAATAATGGCTAGCGCCCCTTGAACTAGGTAATACCCAACAAGCCCAAACGGATATACGAAAATGTAGCTTAGGCCATAAAGAACCCCATACGGTGCGAGGAATAGCATCGCTGAGACTAATAGTAGCAGAACGCCAAGCGCCTTGCGGATGTGGGCGTTCGTGAATTCGAATTTCTTTTTCTTAGGCTGATCGGACATAGCGTTTCTATTTTATAGAAAAGCAGTCCCTGTTTCCATAACGAATCCGCGCAATGAATGGGGCACTGCCGCTATTTCTTTGCAAAACTAATCTAGAACTAGAATCCAAGTCTAAATCCCTTCGGCGCACAGCCTTAATTCCATGCGGCGCACAGCCTTAATTCCATGCCTCGCATAGCCTCTTTTTGCACCTCCGCCCCTATCCGATTAGAATATCTCCATGGAAAAAATCGAAGAGAGTATTTTCGGCGGGCTGCGCTTCAAAGGAGAGCAAGCCCTTCTTGACGCTGGATTCGTCTTGAAAGAAGGGAAATACCAGCTCGTCACCCGCCTTGAAGGATTCCCATTCGAGGTAACGATTTCTTCGACCGCGTCTGGAGAAATCTCGGGAAATCTAATAGACCCTGACACTAGGGACGACTATGTCCTTTATCGCTTAGATGCGGCGAAAGGATACGCGATCGAGGTCAGGGAAGCCTATAAGGAACTTCTCCGTTCCATTAAGAATAAGGTATATGAGGAAGGCCCATTGCTATTGCAGAGGGATAGGCTTCTATCCAAACTCTATGATCGATATGGCGACTCCCCTTACGTGAAATGGGCGGAATCCCCTGACTTCTTGGTTTTGGAGCACCGCTCAAACGCCAAGTGGTACGTCCTTTTCATGATCGTGGCAAAGAGGAAGGTCGGGCTAGAAGGAGAGGGCGACATCGCGGTCGCCAACATCAAGCTCGACCCCGAGGAAATCGAATGGCTCGTGACTCGCGATGGCTATGTCCGCGCCTATCACATGAACAAGAAGTATTGGATCACCATCCTTCTCGATGGCCGGCTAAAAGACGACGAAATCCTCGACCACATCGCAAGAAGCCATGAATTGACGCTTGAGAGGAAGAAGTGAGGTCTTTCTGACGCTGCTCTCAATGTTTGGAATTCATATTGCCAATTCTTTGGAACAGCCGATATAATAAAGGAAACAGGGGGGCTTGTTTTTAAACTATTGATGGGCATCGTCTATTTGGCGATGCCTATTGTGTTGCCCCTATAAAAGGAACATTTTTTATGGACGACTTCTACTTAATCCATTATCTCGGCACCCAGAAAGGCAAGGTGTCCGAGGAACTTCGCAAGGACAACATGGAAAGGAAGGATAGGCAGGGCTATGCCTTCCTCCTTGATGATGCCATGGTCGAAGCCTACTTCTATTACAAAGGTAAGGAATGCATCGAGGTCCACTACTACCTCGATGACGTCCTCGAGAAATTCAAAGACAGGATCAAGGACGTCGATCAGTTCTTCAAAGACTTGATTGACCTTCTGAAGGCTCCTACCGCGGAAATCCAGAAATCCAAAAGCGGAGCCCCATTCCTTCTTATCCGCGGAAGCGGACTTCTCAAGCACCCGGAAGGCAATATGGTTCGCACCCTCTACACGTCCGCGCAAGTAATGATCTCCCTGGTCTCTTGCCTATTGATCGAAATCAACGACCAGAACATCACGAAATACGATTACCTTGGCTATTGCGCTTTCCTCGAAGCATCGTATTGGAAAAGCCAGGCCAGCCTTTCAATGAAGATCATGATCATCGCCGCGGTCATCGCGGTGCTTGGCATCGTCTTCATGATCGCCGTCAACATCGTCCTTGGGATCATCTTCTTGGTCCTTGGCTTAGGCGGTGCGGGATGGAGCTTCTTCAAATTTAAGATGTCCAAGCACCTCGCCGAACAGTCAACAAGATGACCCTCAGATCTCATTAATCCACTAAAAGCCCGACCCCGTCGGGCTTTTATATAGAAGGGCGAGAAACCGGGCTAGAATAAATCACCATGAGCGAACTTAGACTCGAAAGCAGGAGAAAAGCCTACCTCGTCACTTTGTCGAGCTTTTGGCTAAGCATCCTTTCCGTGTTTTTGCTTTGCCCCATCTGCCTTTGGTACAAGACGAAGTATTTCGCAAACCGAAAGTACATCGACGGCAAGAAGCTCGTCTTCGAGGGCGAGGAGGACAAGAAATCCGGATTCACGATCAACATCTTCTGGATGGTGCTAAGGAAAATCCTATTGAAGGTATTGAGTCTCTTCACCCTTGGCCTATTGATGCCTTTGCAGATCTGCTTGGAGACCTATTACGAATACCATCGGGGCTATATCTCCGGCCACCGCTTCTCCTATAGGCTTTCGCTTAAGAAACTCTACCCCCGCTGGTTCTTGGATCTATTCCTAAGCATAATCACCTTCGGCTTCTATTTCTTCGCCGCATTAAATAGGTTAGAGGAAAGGAACATGGGCTTCGTCCATATCAAGGAAGACAAGAAGCGCAAGCGGAAGAAATCCAAGGAAAAGGATGGATCCAAGGCAGTCGAGCAAGCTTGCTCTTGAGTCCATCAGAAAGCAGCGTGATTCCACTTTAAAATATGTCTTGCAACGCGGTAGGATAGAGAAATCCTCAGTAAATAAGGAAATATATATCGAATAGCAAAAACGCCAGCCCATCGCGGATTCTGGCGTTTTCAATATTTTGGATAACGAATGCTTTTACGGCAATTCGACGATCAGGGGAAGCACCATCGGCTCGCGGCCCGCCATCCTCCTGATGAGCCTTGCGCAGCGCTCGTAGACGTTCTGCTTCATCTCGTCGCTATTGTAGGGACGCTTGACGATGAATTCCTCGATGCAGCCGACGAAGGTCTTCGTGAGCTCCCTTGCGAGCATATCGCCCTCTCTGCCATAGAGGAAGCCCTTCATCTGGACTTCGACGCTCGAAACGATCTTCGCTTCGGACTTCGAGACGGTGCAGGCGAGCACCACCACGCCTTCGGCGAGCTTTGTGCGGTCCTCTAGTACCGTGGCCGAGACGTCGCCTACGCCTTCTCCATCGATCATGAGGTCGCCATGGGGAATGGCTTCCTCCATGATGCGCCCGCCTTTCTCATCGAGGATGATCGAGGTGCCGTTTTCGACGACGAAGACGTTGTTGTGGGTCAATCCGATTCCCATCGACAGCGCGTTCATCGCGTTGCTCAATAGGTCTTTGTAGAATCCCTTGACCGGGATGTAGAAGCTAGGCTTCAGAAGCGAGGCGATCATCTTGAGGTCCTCTTCGGATGCGTGCATCCTAAGGAAGCCTTTCTTCGGCACCATCACGACTTTGCAGCCGGTGCGGAAGAGCTCGTCGGCCGCGTCTTTGTATTCGATCTCGCTATTGTCGGTTGCGACGGCGGCCAAGATGAAGGAATCGCTGGTCTTGATGCGGAAGCGCTTGTCCTCGTTCTCCCCGGAAGCGAGCAATGCCGCTTTGCGGAATACCCTCGTCCCAAATCCCGTCATCAGGATCAATGTGTTCTGGTCGCGGAGCCTCAAAATGTCATCCAAGGAAGCGAAATTGTCGCGCGGGATCGCAAGTTCGCCACAAGCTTGCAGGGCGCTGATGGTATTGGCGACCCCCTCGTCGTAGCAGACGATCTTCTTTTGGTAGCGCACCGCGAGGCGAATGACCTCGGTCATGTTGTAGAGGTCGTTGTTGCTCATCGCGATGAAGATGCGGCCTTCCGCGGATTTGAAGGTATCCTCGATATGTGGGGTGAGGCGATATAGGGGCGAAGTGTAGCCGGGCCGTCCGGCATAGACGGATTCCGACATGAGCGCAAGCGTCTTCTCCTCGGCAAGCCTAGCGAGGGCGTTCATGTCGTTTAGGTAGCTTTTGTCGGCGGAATTCTCGATGACGAAATCGCTCGTGAAGACGATGTTGCCGATATCGGTATGGATCGCGATGCCGCAGGAGCTTGCGACGTTATGGGCGGTCTGGAAGAAAGTGATCTCGCGCCCGGCGATCTTCACGGTGCTACTCGGGGCCACCGCCACTAGCTTATACATGTCGGGGTCGCGTCTAACGTGGCGGGTGAACATCTTGAGCAGCGCCAAGGTTACATTCGTCCCATAGACTGGGGCTGGGGCATCGGGATAGATATAGGCAAGCGCCCCCATGACATCATCGTGGCCATGCGTCAAAAGGTAAGCCTTGATGCGGCTTTTGTTCTCGATCAGATATTCGTATTGCGGGATCACGTAATCGACGCCCGGCATGGTCTTGTCGGGGTCCATGACGCCGCATTCGATGACGAAGATATCGCCGCTGATATCAATCGCAAAACAGTTTTTCCCCTCTTCGTCAAGCCCGCCGAGGGCGATGATCTTGATTTTGTCGCTCATATGATCTCCTTGCAAAACCAGAGTCCCGATTGGTTACTTGGCTATCTGCTCAATTCTAGTCACCATTATACGCATAATGCGCGCAAAAATGGAAAATGAATTGACGAGATTGCATGAGAATGCGCTTTCAAGTGGAGAGTTTGGGCTTTATCGGAGTGCCCACCGCAAGTGATTGCTACTTGAGTATCGACCAGTTGAAAGTCACCTCGAACCGCGTACCGTTTTGCTGGCTAAAAGCGCGAGTGACGTAGAAATTGCGGTCGAAAACATATTCGATGATCATCTCGAAGTCATAGGACATATAGGTTTTCGCATACATGCCGCTGACCCTGTAGCGGTACTCGCCTTGATTGGATTTGGCGTAGGACACCTCAATCTCAGGCACCATGGAGGTCGGGATGGCCTCAAGCTCATGGCCAGCCTCCTCGATTATTTCCTCCGCGAAGGAGGGGCCGAATTGCGCCAAATTCCTAAATGCACCATTTGAGTCGGCGCCGCTTTCCACCCATTGTCCATCGACAAGATCCTGAGTTCCGGCCGATACGCTAGTCTTGCTCTCGTCAATGCTAAGCTGTCCGTTCGCTGTCGCGACAAACATTTCGTGCGCAGCGCGATATTCGCAATGGTTATATTGAACCTGTTCCCTATTTTCATAGGCCGCTACGAGCGCCTCCTTGTTGACGATTGTCCAGCCATCTTGCGAAGCTCCTTCGCTGGCCGTACCCCCAGTCGAGGAGGAAAGCGCTTCCGTCTCCGACATTGGGCCAGTTGGGGCGACTTGCGCGGAAGCAACGGTGATTCTCGATCCGCAGGCGACGAGTCCGAAAAAGGATGCCGCCGACAAAAATAATGCGATTCTCTTCATTGATAGATCCCCCTATCGAAATACTATTTTCGCGATGTGTGACAGAAAAATCAACCGATACCTATCATCTTATCAAATTATTCATAATAAAGACGCCATCGAAGCAATTCAGTAATATGCAATGCGGGCTTCAACTCGAGTTTAAAGATACGCATCGCTTTTATTGCGGCGTAATAGCAAGAACAGGCTACCTTGTAATTCTCAACCCCAATAGGCAATGGCAAATTACCCACGTTAGACCTCCCGTTTCCTATAGAAACATTTTGATGTTTAGGTTTTGCTAATCAATTCTAATTTTTCTAACAAATTCTAAAAATTCTAACGATTTCTAATTTTGCTAACATATTCTAAAAATTGGTGTTATTCCAAAAAGCATAGACTATGTCGAGATAATAATGATAAAAAGACGAGCAATCCAATGCGATTCTTCACTCTTTTTACAGATTGGTCGCAATCGATTTACACGCCAATTGCATCGCCATTGCAAAAGAAAACGCCCCACGAGGAGGCGCAAATCAATCGAGATCCATCGAAGCGACGGAGAGATCGTCATCAAGTCTGCGAATCTCTAGATGCGACCCTTCCATCACACCATAAGTCGCTGGGTTTCCGTTTTTCGGAAAGCTCGTCGAGCCTGGGTTCATGAACACGACCCCATCGCTTTTCTTGAGCATGTAGACGTGGGAATGGCCGTACATCAGGATGTCGCCTCGCTCGATGTGAAGCAAGTCGCCCGTCAATAGGTCCCCATGGATCATGTCGACGCGATATCCGTTAAGGAAAACGACGCGGCTGTCCTCCAACGGGAAATGCAATAGGCTCTCATCGATTCGCGAGTCGCAGTTGCCGCGGATCCCAATGGTCTTCGCGGCATGCTTATTGAAGATTACGGAGCAAGCGAGCGGGTCGTAATCGGATGGGACGCCATTGCGGGGCCCGTTATAGAGGAAGTCGCCGAGCAGGGCGATCTTATCCGGCTGATAGCGCTGGATGAGACGGTCGAGCTTCTTCACGGCCTGCAAACGGCCATGGGTATCGCTGGCGATTAGGATTCTCATTCGTTGGCTGGTCAAAATGACCACTACTATTTTACTCTAGGATTTCCCTCGTGGAAACCAAATCAGTTCCCGTTTCCGCGACGTTTTTGATCACGACGTCCCCGATGTGGACCGGAATAGTCACTTTCGCCGCGTTGATCGCTGCCATCACATCGAAGATCTTTCCCTTCGGGATCGGGTCTTTGGTCTTGACGGGGCATACTTCGAGCAACTTCGAATCGCAGCGGACTGTCGAAGTGATGGTACGGGTGGGATTGGTGAGTTCCTGCTTGGCGTAAGCGGCGCCGCGCGGGCAGGAGTTTCCGGTTACGTTCATGTTTTCGTCAACCGAAAGATGGCAGCCGCGCGGGCAGATGATGCAGGTCAGCTCTTTGGTGGCCATATTATTTCGCCTCCTTTGGCTGTAACGAGATCTCGATGGTTCCTTCCGTTTCGGGGAAGAGGGACTTCGGGATCGGGTCGATCTCCATTTCGCTCGGGATGATCGCGGGCTTATAGATCCGCTTGAACGGGACGCCGTTCATCGAATAGACGATGTAGACTTCCTTGCTCGGCCGCCTCACGCGGAACTTGAATTGCACTTTTTCTGGCGCGGTGTCCAAGTCGATCTCGGCCGGGACGACATAGCCGACCCCTTCTCCTGCCGAGGTCAAGATGCGGTGCTCGCCGCGAGGGAGCTCGCCGCGAAGATATCTCGCCGCGGATTCGCCGGCGGTCTTCGCTTCGTCGACCACCCAGTCCACGAGGTCATGGACGTGGAGGACGTTGCCGCAAGAGAAGACGCCATCTAGGGAAGTTTCCATTGCTTGGTTTACGGCAGAACCCCTGCTTCTGCCTTGCTTGATCCCGATTTTGTCGAGGAGGTTGTTGTTCGGGATAAGGCCGATCGAGAGCAATAAAGTGTCGACCTCGAACCGCATCGCGGTCCCAGGTATCACCTGCATCCTCTCATCAACCTTGCTGATCTCGATCGCCTCGAGCTTCGATTTGCCGATGACTTTGGAAACCGTATGGCTCAAATACAGCGGGATGTCATAGTCTTTGAGGCACTGGACGATGTTGCGGTTCAATCCATTGCTATAGGGCATGATCTCGGCGACGCCAAGAACTTTCGCGCCTTCTAGGGTCATGCGCCTTGCCATGATGAGTCCGATGTCGCCAGAGCCAAGGATAAAGACCTTTTTGCCGACCATGTAGCCGTATTCGTTGAGGTAAAGCTGCGCTTGGCCTGCGGTGATGACGCCGGCTGGGCGATCGCCAGGAATGCCGATCGCGCCTGCGTTTCTTTCGTAGCAACCCGCGGCCATGACGATGGCTTTGGCTTGGATCTCCACCGCGCCATCCGCTTCGCTAACGTAGCGGACGACCTTTTCACGCGTGATCTCATAGACGTAGGAATTGAGTTTGTATTCGATGCCCCTTTCCTCGACTTGCTTCACGAAGCGGGTCAGGAATTCAGGACCGGTGAGCTCTTCTTTGAACTCATGGAGTCCGAAGCCATTGTGGATGCATTGATTCAGGATCCCGCCGAGGAACTCGCTTCTTTCGAGGATCAATATGTCTTTGGCGCCGTGATCATAGGCGCTGATGGCGGCGGCCATTCCGGCCGATCCACCACCGATGATGACCAAATCGCGGGTAACCATTATTTGCTCACCCCCTCGAGGATGTTCGAACCCTCTTTGTCATATAGGACATCTAACGGAGAGATGCCGAAGTGCTTAGCAAGAAGCAAGAGCACCTGCGGCTGGCAGAATCCGCCTTGGCATTTGCCAAATCCCGCTCTGGTGCGCTTTTTCAAGGCTTTCACGGTGTGCGGGGGAACTGACCTAGAAAGCGCGTCCTCGATTTCGCCGAGGGACACTTTCTCGCAATTGCAGATCATCTTCCCGAAATGCGGGTTCTTCTCGATGAGGGCGTTCCTCTCTTCTAGCGGCATCTCGGCTGGCTTCACATAAGGCTTCACGCAGGGATTCCAGCTCTCTTTTAGTTTCAGACCTAAGGTTGGGGCGACGAGGGTATCCGCGACGTATTTCCCAATCGCGGGAGAACTCGCTAGCCCTGGCGATTCGATGCCAGCGACGTTCACGAACGTCTCATATGTATGCGATTTCTCGATGATGAAATCGTGGGTGGACGGAGTGGATCTAAGTCCAGAGAAGACGCGGATTTGCTCGCGGAATGGGATATTGGGCACCATGAGGGTCGCCTGGCGCTTCACATCCGCTAAAGTCAAGGTGTCGGTAGAGAAATCCTCTTTGTCGTCAACCCATTCGGAAGAGGGCCCGACGAGGTAGTTTCCGCTTGTAGTCATGGTGACCAGGATTCCCTTGCCCTTCTCGCTAGGAAGCGGGAAGAGGACGTGGTTTACGAGCCCTTTCGCGTAATGGTCAAGCACGTAATACTCGCCTTTCCTCGGGCGGATAGACCAATTGATATTCTCGACCATTGCTGCGATTTTGTCGCTATATAGGCCTGCGCAGTTGATGACGAGCTTGGCTTCGTAATCGCCCTTATTGGTGTGAACGACATAGCCTTCTTCCGTCTTCTCTATCCCCTGCACTTCCGTGCCGAGATGGAGCTTCACCCCATTGTCGGCCGCGTTTTCCATCGCGTGGACCGTGAGGGTGAAGGGATTTACGACCCCGGCGGTCGGACAGAGCAATGCCCCTTTGACCTCGGGGGAGATATTCGGCTCCGCCGCCTTCACTTCTTCTGCGCTCAATAGCTTGGTGGGGACGCCATTTTTCTCGGCGCGCTCCTTAAGTTCTGATAGCATTGCGAGCTGCTTTTCGTCCAAAGCGACCGTCAATGAGCCGCATTGGTCGAAATGCACGTCGAGCTCTTTGCAGACTTCGTGGTACATTCTGTTCCCCTCTACGTTGAAATAGGCCTTCTTGGTGCCCGGGACAGGGTCGTAGCCGGAGTGGCCGATCGCCGAATTGGCCATCGAGGTCACATCCCCGACGTCGGTCTCTTTCTCGAGAACCAATATCGAGGCTTGATAGCGCGATAGATAACGCGCCACGAAGGCGCCGATCACGCCTCCACCAATGATGATGATGTCTTCCATATGTGGTTACAAGTATAGACCTCTTATCATTAAATGATAAGGGGAAAATAAAAGCGCTTTCGTGTCAGTTTATGACGGATAAGCGCTTGGTTTCCTAACGTTGAAGCAATTGGTTCAGGATTCAATGAGCGCGACTACCTTATTTGCGCCAAAACCGGGGGAAATGCCATTTTGACAACTGCTTGAGAGCCTCTTTGGCATTTTCATTGCCCTTCTCGGCAGCCTTTTGGTAGAGTTCCGCGGCTTTCTCGCGATCACGCGGGACGCCTTGCCCATTTTCATAGAGAAAGCCAAGATTGTATAGAGCTGTTGGATGACCTTGGTTTGCCGCTTTTTCAAACCACGCCGCTGCCTTAGCGGCGTCCCTCGGCACTCCCAAGCCTTTCCCGTAAAGATATCCCAGTCCGCATTGACCCTTTGCGTGACCCTGTTCGGCTGCTTTGCGGTAAAACTCCGCGGCCTTTTCTCGGTCCTTTGGCACGCCAAAGCCTTTCTCGTAAAGGAACCCGAGGTTGCATTGAGCGTCTGCGTTTCCTTGGCCGGCGGCCATTTCATAAAGTTTGGCTGCCTCAGTGTAATTCTTCGCGGCATATAATTCATCGCCCTTTGCATTCAAAGCTTTGCCATCGGCTGATGAATTCAACGCGCTCAAACCAGACAATATCCGTGTTCGTTCGGAAGAGTCGATTTTATCGGAACTTCCATTTTCGGATGGATAGTGGCGGAATGTGTTGTCGCACATCGGGCAATGGCATACCTCGTATCCACTTGGATCGGTACGAATGAGCTCCGTTGTCAAATTGCCACACATGGGGCAATGCAGGCCGCTGATAACCTTCTTGGGCTCGGCTTCCTTTTTGGAAGCATTGTTAACGAAACCATCGATTCGGTCGAGCAAATCTTCCGCATCTCGGCACTGCTCCTGCTCAGGAAACGCCTTCTTCAAGGTCTTCTTAACGAGATAGGGAACCTCCTCATAATCTTCGAGAATGTATTCGATGCGAGGCTTATCGGGCAAGTCGGAAATGAGATAAGGGAGTTCGACGCGCAAGGCATCGCTGCTCGCGGATCTTGAGGCCTGGGAGGAAAGAAACACAACCGTCGCGCAACTTTTCATCGCAGTTTTGATAGCCATTAAGTAGTTCTCGGCCGCGCCTTTTCCGTGTCTTAGGTTTCTGAAAGCAGCGAAACAGGCAAAACCGTTCTGCTCAATTAGGTTCATAATCCCGATGACTTTTGGCATGTCAAAAGAGGAATAGCAAAGGAAGACATCGCGTGGAAGAGCGGGTTCGTAGATGCCTTCCATGACTTTGGCTGCCTCACCCTCAATCGAGTTGAAAGCAATCGTCTTCTTCTCGTCTCTTAAATGGCGATCTGCAAAATCGTGGAGAGCGCCGACCAGTTCGGACGAAAGCGAAGGCAAAAGCCATCTAATTATCTCCTCCGCAGTAGATTCGGCAACGCTTAGCGATGCAAGAATGTCGCAGAGTTTATATGGGTTCCTGTCATGAGAATGGAGATAGATCAACGCAAGGGGGTCGCGATCATCAATGAGCAATACCTCATGAGCGCAGGAACACACTTCTTCTTTGCTCGGGTATTTGGCGTGGGCTGCGTCCCAGAGCCTCCTTTTCGCAGTCGAAAGCCTCTCGATCTTTTCAGACCCGATCAGTCTTTCGAGCATTTCCATCTCTTTCTCTGCGGCCTGCGATTCGAACAGCGAATCGCAGTGCGGGCAGCGATAAAGATTTCCTTCTTGTTTCAGCGGCGCGCCGCATCTAGCACAAATCAAAGCTTGTAGTTCTTCCATAGGCTCCCTTCAACTATCTACTTATTATACGCGTTGGGTTGGGCAATTCTAAGCGCGTATCGCGCGTAAAGTGATCGAATTACAAAGAACGATTCAATCCTCAATAAAGAATCTCCACCGCTTCAGTGTAATTTGTTTCGCTATATATTTCCTTATTCAGCATCTGATTCGTCGAACTCGATGGGCTTCGCCACCATGTTCTCAAGGCCATAGAACTCATCATTTGAGCGACTAGGATTAAAGAACAACGAAGGTCGAATATCTTAAAAAACGTACCTCAACGCGATATATAAAGCGTATAATTTCCTAAGTTTGAAAAAACGAAAGGAAAATTGAATCATGAGAATCAAATCCCTAGCGCTTGCCTTTGCTAGCATCTCTCTGCTCGCCTCTTGCGGCGGAGCGGAAAAGCCTGCTTTTTCTAGCGCTGCCCCCACCACCACCTCCGAAGAAGTCGTCTCCGTTTCCTACCTCGATTTCGTCGCGGAAGGAAAAGTCCGCTTCAGCGTCCCTGAGGCACTCTCCGTCACCTTCTCCTATGGCACTCAAAGCGTCGCCGACAAAGCGGTCTTCGATATCGCGAGTAGCGCCAAAGTCTCTGCCGGCTCCGCAACCGATAAAAACTATTCCTTCGTCGTCGTCACCCTCGACAAAGCCAATAAAGAGGCCGTCAGCGTCAACCAAGCAATCACCGGCGACCATCTCACCGAATATAACGAAACCATCCTCAGCTCTTTGATCAGTGGAGCGAAGAAAGCCTTCGTCGCGATCGCCGAGGGCGACACGCCGAAATGGGAGAAAGGATTGAACGAGAGAATGGACGCCGCGATCAGCGCCTTCCTCGTCGACTAATTCGGTCTAATCCAGAAAGCCACGATCCGTCGTGGTTTTTCTTT
>CACYCS010000154.1 GCA_902773005.1 uncultured Erysipelotrichaceae bacterium | reverse complement strand
TTTTCCCAATTTTGGCTACGATTCCTATCGAGTCTATGAACGGCCGAGGTCTGGAAAAGAGAAAATTGCGTTCGAAATTAAGACGAACTTCTTTTCTACGCCTAATTATGCTTCAACCTTCCGCGTCGTGCCGATGGAAGGAAAGGGAGAAGTGAGGGCAAAGGAGATATCGAACCTATCTTATTTTGGCAGGGCATTGCCTGGGGTGGATGTGTATTCGCCGAAAGATGATCATGCCAAAATACAGCAAGAGATTGACCGCGCCTATGGCTCTCTTCGCCTTGAGGAATGGGCGGATAAAGGGAAGGCGATGCTGTTCTTGCCCGGAAATTACGATGACGTTGAATTGAAACTTGGATATTACACCTCGATTTCTGGGCTTGGATTAGGGGAAGGCGAGGTGACGTTCAAGAGGCTTTATACGCAAAATCATCCAGAAACCGGTAACGCACTTATCAATTTCTGGCGGACCTGCGAGAACGCGCTTTTCCGCGAATCCAGCCTTTGGGCGGTGTCGCAAGCCACCTCTTTACGCCGCACCGTATTTGAGGGCGATTTGACACTAAGCGATTTCACGCCAGGCGGGAACAATTTTTCCTCAGGTGGGTTCATCGCCAATTCACGGGTTGAAGGAAACGTGAATCCCGGGACGCAACAGCAGTGGTTCTTCCGCAATTCCGAATGCAATAGTTTCCTCCACGCGAACATCAATATGGTGTTCGAGGGTTCGCTAGGCGAATTCCCGAGCGGCTCTTTTAGCGAGGTGAGAAGTACCATCGTACCCAAGACCAGCCAAATAAAAGAGAAGCCTTATATCGCTTTTGACCTAGAAAAAGGTCTGGGCATAGTGGAGGAGGCGCTTAAGAAAGATGCACTTGGTGCAGATATTGAACAAGCCGGAAGAGAATTCATTCCCTTGGACCAATACTATATCGCTAGGCCCGAAGTCGATGATGCCTCCTCGCTCAATTTGGCTTTGAAGGATAAGAAAGGGATCGTTTTTACCCCTGGGACATATAGCCTAAAACAACCACTTAAAGTTGATTCTGATGACAAGACGCTTCTGGGCTTAGGCCTAGCTTCACTCCGCACAAGCGAAACCTGCACTTGCGCGGTCGAAGTTGGGGATGTGGACGGATTTAAGGCGGCTGGCCTCCTCCTTGAAGCAGGAAATCTCAACACGGAATGCCTTCTGAGACTAGGAAAGTCAAAAGGAATCTCCCATGTTGAGCCCAATCTTCTTTCGGACGTGTTCTTTCGCGTTGGCGGAAAGGAAACGAATAGCGTATCCTGCGAGACATGTCTTGAGGTGAACGCAGACGGGTCGATTCTAGACAACATCTGGGCTTGGCGTGCGGACCATGGCAAGAACATCGGCTGGGATAAGAACTACGCGCGTCATGGCGTTGTGGTAAACGGGAACGATGTTATAGCGCACGGGCTCTTCGTTGAGCATTTTTGCGATTATCAGACTCTTTGGAAGGGCGAGAATGGCCGCACGGTTTTCTATCAGTCGGAGACACCCTATGATTCTCCAAGCCAGGAAGCATGGAGCAAAGACTATTCCTTGGGAGAGCCGGGATATGGCTATGCATCGTACAAAATCGCTAGTGGGGTTAGCGCCCACCAAGCTCTAGGCTTAGGCATCTATTGGGTGAATATGACTGGCGAAGAAAGAAAACTTTTTGCAGCGGTGGAAAGCCCAGAAAAAGCCGATGTTAAGTTAAGCCATGTAGTTACTAGGCACTTCTATGGACCCGGTGGAATCGAGAATGTCGTTAATAATGACTTAGGCGTTGTCGAAAGCCCGTACAACGCCTATCTCGAGGATTATGAAGCGAAAACGCGAGGGTGAGCCGTTATAGGAACGAAATGATTTGGGTGAGTTAAATTGCCCACCCCGTTTTGACTGTTTTTGGGTGAATTGATATATTAATATCGATTTAGGAGCTCGTCATGCACGATAACGAACGCGAAAAGACCATAATGGATGTGCTAGATAAGAAAGGCACGATTGGCGTCAACCGCTTGGCGGAGCTCGTGTTTTGCTCCGGCTCGACGATCCGTCGCGACTTGAGGCGCATGGAGGAGAAAGGTCTCGTTAAGCGGGCTTTCGGCTCGGTGTCGCTTCCTTCTGTGGGTGGGAATGACGAGACTTCTTTTTCCGTCAGGGAAGGCATCAACATCGCGAAGAAGAAGCAACTGGCCAAAACTGCCGCTTCGAAGCTTTCGTCCGGGCAAACGATCTTCATCGATTCCTCAACGACGCTATTCCACATTGTGCGCCACCTGAATGATTTGAGGGACCTATTGATCATCACCAATGGGCTTAAGATCGCGGCAGAGCTATCCGAGAAGACTCGCCACAAGGTCATCGTGATCGGCGGGGAAGTCACCCCGAATAGCAATAGCACCCTCGGCTCTTACGCCTTGACGCAAATTGGGTCGTTCCACGCTGACGTTGCGCTTATGTCCTGCACTGGCGCCTCGCTCGAATTCGGGCTTTCGGAAGCAAACTACGAAATCGCCGAGCTCAAGAAGCAGATGCTCCAGAATTCCGATAAGAGGATCGCGATCTTCGATGAGTCGAAATTCGGCGTGAATAAGGCCTTCCAAACCTGTTCGTTTGGGGGGGTATTGATATCATTATCGTTCCCGCGGGATTCAGCCCCGAGGCGGCTGCTGAGATCAAGAAACTTGGTGTTGAAGTCGTTTTCGCGACAAGTACATCGTATTAAGGGCGCTTGAATATTGCTAAAATCAGCATGTTTTACGCCGATTTTTAGTTTTTGCAACTAGTTATATTCAAGTACGAAAAGTACGAAGAAGTTTCAAAAGTACGAAGAAGTTTCAAAAGTACGAAGGAATTTAAAACGTACGAAACCATCACTTAGATCATTGCGACTAAAGCGGGCGCCTTGCTTGTAAGGAAGGCATTCACGATTTGGAATTTCAAAAAATAGGCTTGTGCGACAAAATCAAACGCCTCTGATTCAGGTTATATTTGCGCTTCCGAGTATTCGAAGAGGCTTGATGTATATTCTATTAGTAATCTTGTATTGATCTTCAGACGATTGTTTTCTTAGTTTTGTTGTAGAGCGCCTTGCATTCGATAATTGTTTACATACAGGTTGCCGAATCGCTTTTAGCCCGAGCTTGACACGCATTAATCGATCCTAGGAAACATTGGCTTGCTTTTGGCTCGCTCATCACCCAATTTTGAGTTGTGGTTGAGAACCCTTAAACGATAGGGCGCGCAAAGTGTTCACTGTTTCCGCTGAATCGCTCTTCGTAGAACGACTCTAGCCACACCAAAAATTTGTCTATTAGAAGGTCGCTTGCGTAAAAGTATTGCATGGACTCAACATAGCCAAATTGCGTTAGTGAAGCTCTTTATGGCGCTGTTCCAATATCAGGGGCGCAAACATTTCTAAGTGTCACGAACATATTCCTCCTACGCCGAGTATTTGGTCTTCAATTGAAAGATGCTAACTTTGAGTGAATTTATGATCATTTGTCAAACTTAGTCAAATACTTGCTCAAAATGAGTGCCCCGCATCATCCTTATTAATAATAAGAAGTAATATGAACTCACAAATGACCCTGTTTCGGAGGTTTTCTTTATGAGAAAAGGTATTTTGGCTGGTTTATTTGCTTCTCTTGTCGGTGCCGGTGCATTGGTGTGCGCAATTATGACGTCATCGGGAAATTCGTTTGGTCTTCCCATTGCCGCCGGAGCTGGGGATAGCCCATATAGCGATTATCATTTCGAGTTGACAGCGAACTCAAACGTACTTTCGCCGTCTAGCTCTTATTTCGCAATGCAACATGGATCTTTGAAGAACGTTTCCTATGAGGGATACACCCATGAATCGGATGATGCGTGGGGCGTTTTGTCTGGTGGTGGATTCTTTTCCATCGACGAAAGCGTCACTGGCTTGACGAGCATTGAGTACCACATCTCTGGCGATTTGACCATTGAATATGGCTTCGGCGAATATGACAAGCCTACTTTCTATAGCGCTCCGCTTCCATCGCAACTCAATTCGTTTTCTTTTCCCGACGGCCAAGGGCAGCCGGACAGAATCACGATTCGTAATTCGTCAGGAAATGACGTTGTGATTACTGATATGACGTTCAACTACGTTTGTAGCGGGACGGACGGCCATGTCCACAAATACGACAATAAGATTTGCGCCTCCGATGGAGGAGATGTTCGCTACTTTGACCATTGCGAGATTTGCGCCTCTGAACGTGAAATCGATTTGCATGCATATCAAATCTACATTGGGACAAACTCCGGGGACAAAGCCCTATTTGATCCGTATAACCTAAATTCGTATAGCGGTATCGGCGCTCTGAGTTTCAATTATGCTTCGGATATGAGATTTGTGCTGACTTTAGATGGCGATCATGCAGGCACCAACATCTACATTGATTCCAATGTGGCCGACTCTTCGAAGTCTCAGATCTATGTTCGCTCCCAAAATAATGCCAAAATTCACGACCTTACCTTCAAAGGCGGATATGGGGTCTTATTGTTTGAGGGCGAGAAGCTTACCTTTGCTAATGGAGGACTCTACACCGAAGCTTATTACACTACGGTTCGCTCGCCGCTAAGCTTTGAAGATACGAGAAAGACGAAAAATGCTATCCAAGTCGACAGTGGGCAGCTAACTGTTGAATCGGGCGCGGATATCGATATCAGCGGTTATAAAAACGGTATGTACCTCAAAAAAGTAGTGGACGGTGTGCGTGACCTGCACTTCAGCGGTGGAACGATTGACATCAAGGAATGCGACACTGGCATATTCTCGGATTACGGAGCGTCTTTGAAGATAAGGTCTGACTTAAAGATCTCTGGCTGCAAAACAGGCATCCATAATTGCACCGTCCGCATCGGTGAAGATGACGGCAGAACGGGGCTGCTTCTTATTGATGTTGACAACACTCAAAGCGCTTCCGATAGCCGGGCAATCGGCATCAAATTCGACGATAATACATCTTATAAACTAGAGTTTGTTCGTGGAAAAGCCGCAATCTATTCTCACAATTGGGATTACACGTCGGCTGTTCAAATCGCGAACGGGTGGAATAACGGCATTTTGACCGTCAGCTCCAATTTCCAGTATGGCTTCTGCAATATCGGGTGGGGATTTGACGGCAATAACGCCGCTGTTTACAACAATGATTATTCTGGGACGAGCGCATCCACTTTCTACTACGCCTCGCTAAGTGACTTGGCTTGGAGTTGTGGGTCAAAGCCTCAAGGCACAAACCTTGCAGATGCTTATCCATCGACGTGGGAGTCTGAATTCTATAGTCGATTCGGCATTGCCTAATGGGTGACGAACGAAGGGCATAAGACGCCATGAAAAAAATCGGATTGGTGCTTTTGCCAAGTTTGGCATTAAGCTTATCGACTTTGGCCATTCTGACGATCGCTTCCAACAATAGGGCGTCCGGTGAGAAAGTAGTGCTCAACCTTTATTCATCGGAAGGCGACGGGAAAATCTTGCAATTATTCGAGAAAAAGATTGACGGTCTGCCTAGGGGTGCATTTCGTATTAAAGACGGAGACAAAGTCGTTTTTGACGGATATCGCTATGCCTTGGAGTATGATGACTTCAACTTCTCTCTTGATCTTTTCCCCAACGAAAATAGCGAACCGGTGCATGCAACTTTCGATGAAAGTGGCTTGAAAGTCGAATTGCTCGGCACTTATACGTCCCAATTTTACGACGTTGAAAGGGCTTTGCTTGAAAATAGAACGCAATGTTTAGAACTGGATGCGTCGTCAGTCAAACGCGTGTATGACGAAAACGAAGGATTCGATTCGAATGGCCTTGTCGTATATAAACATCTGAATGGCGGCGATATAGTCGAGATGGATCCCGAAGATTATGACCTATTAATCCCGGACACATCTACTCCGGGCTATAAAAGCGTATTTGTGAGATATGGTGACTTCCTTGCTTCGTATCGGATTACCGTGAAAGGTTTTGTATACCGAAACTACGATTGGCGCCACGTCTACTACATAGGTGAAGCATTCGATCCAGAATCTTTCGTTTTATTTGAATATGACGAAACGGGTGAGCATCTCGTTTCAAACTACGATGTCTCTTTCCCAAATAGTGCCGAAGTCGGTCTAGGCGAGCTTACAATCACCTATAAGGATTTCTCGTATTCGCAGGAAGTTGCCATTATGGAGAGGCAGGATAATGTGCCTCTAATCTTTTCCGGATATACAAGCAGTACCCTGATGCTTTTCGCGGGCGATATTCAAATGTCAACTTATGGGTCCACACCTTGTACTGTAAGCGATGGTTATTATTTGCTAACAAGAGAAGATGGCAGCTTGGCGCTCTTCGATTTCCGCTACATGGTCACATTAGATAATTATGGTTCATATTTTGGCTCATCTAGCTCTAAGGTGAAGCAACGCCTAATTCCGGGAGGCGATTTGCTTGTTAGCATTGAGGGCGAGCAGTTTCGCGTTGAAGCCGAAATATGGCATCATTGCGTGATTGGATGGTGAAAGGCATGAAAAGGTATTTTCTATTAGCCACGCTTCTTGCTTCTTGCGTCTCCACTGTCACTCCGGCCGACGCCTACCCTGGACAAGCCACCGCGGAATTCACCTTCTATGATAGCGGCGTTGTGCAAATCCATACCCCCGCCCAAGCGAATTACGTTGACGGAAATTACGCCGACATCGCTAATTACGCAAATGGAACCGCGGAAGCATCACGCCCCGTTTCTTTCACATTGACCTGGGGTTTTTCGATTTCTACTGGCGAAGAACCCACAAGCTATCATCTCCATGTGACGATGGATGAAAGCCTAACTTCATTTACGACTTATGCTTGCCTAGCAAATTCATATACCTTTAAGAATCTTTTTATTGGCACGACCTATTATTACTTTGTAACGGCTAATTTGGCGGAATCATCCTATAGCAGTCCGGTGAATTCTTTTTCGACCGAGTCTAAAGGTCCAAGAAACGTCTATGTTAGCGGCGTCACAAACGCCCGCGATCTAGGCGGCTACACAACCGAGCAAGGTAAGAAGGTGAAGCAGGGGATGATATATCGCATGGGCCAGCTCAATAACAGCTATAGTCTTACGGCTGACTCGCGAATCACTTTGGAAGGCAAGAAAACGCTTCTAGACGACTTCAAAGTCAGAAGTGAAATCGATCTACGTGAAATAAAGAACAACGAGAATGGCGCGCTTTATGGTAGCGCTTTGGGAAGCGGGGTCCGCTTTTATCCGTACCACATGAGCTGGGATGTGACTAACGCTGCAAAAAACGAAATAGTGATGCTAAGGCGAATCTTCAAAGTCTTTGCTGATCCAAGTAACTACCCCGTTATCTTTCACTGCGCAATCGGCACTGATAGAACGGGAGTCGTCGCCTTTTACCTCAACGCTTTGATCGGCTTGAACATCGAAGACATCTATCGCGATTACCTATATTCCAATTTTGGCAACATTGGCGGATCAAGGTCCATCGATAACGCCTATTCTCATTACGCATATCTTTCTTCTTTTGAAGGTGATTCGCTTCAAGAAAAAGCCTATTCCTATTTCTTAAGCATCGGAATGACTGTCGAGGAATTGAATTCTATTCTGGACACCATGCTTGAATAGGAATATCGATGCGAAAACTGTCTCGCAACGCTGGGCATCTAATTAAAATGAGACCATGCACTGAGAAAAAACGAGTTATCACTAGATAGGCCGATATGCACAGAAGACCCTAGCCAATCGCTTTCCCTAAGGAATTTCCGTTGGGCTTTCGTTCACTTGACGTCTGAATCCGCTTCTTTCGATTCAGGCAGTTCGCCCATAACGGAATCGTCTTTCTTTTCGTTTTGGACCTCTGCCAAGGGTTCTTTCTGCTCGATTTGCTCAGCCGGTTTGGATTTATCTTCGGACGTGCTTTCCACGTAGAGGTTCACGATGATCGAGGTGATAAGCGCTGTCACGACGATTCCGTATATCCCTAGAATCACCGTGAGGATTCTGCCTACGAAGGTAGTCGCCGAGAAGTCGCCGAATCCGATCGTCGTGACCGCGGCGAAGCAATACCATAACGCATCGCCGAACTTCTCCATGCTCGGCTCTATGAAGCTAAGCGCGATCGAGACGGTGACGATCGTGAATATCAAGCCCGAGATGATCTCGATCGCGTGGGTCTTCGTCAGAACGCGCCACAGCTTGCGCGGGTTCTTGCCACGCAATATGGAATACAGAGTCAAGCCCACGCCCTCGACGATTAAGTAGAACCCAAAGAAGGTGAAATGATTCGTCGGATCGCTGAATAGCAAAGCCATGATCACGACGAACAAAGCCCATAGAATACCTAGAATCACGACGCCGACTTGCCATTTTTTCGGCTTGGGCTCTTCTCGAACGCGCATATAGATGAGCTTGCCAAGGCGAATCGTCGCATAGGCAATCGCGAAGAAGAAGGTCGCGTTATCGAAATATCCCACGACGAAGACGATGAGTATCGCAAGAAGAAGATAGGCAATCGCGAAGGGAAGTGAGGTCTTGAGCACGCTTTTCTGCCGCCTGATGGTCATTGCCACTATCTCCTGGGCAAGCGCGATAAGCGAAGCTAGAGCGACGATCAAACCGAAAATAGCCATAAAGACCTTTGGGTCCATATTGCCGTCAGGATCGGTGATCGCGGTCTTTTTGCTTGCAACCGTCACCAGGGTGAATCCGAGGATGAGAGTGAATAAGGAGATGCCTGCGTTGATGTAGGCGATGATTTTGTCACGCCGCTCGATCTGGGCGGGCGTTAGGGGTGCCTTGGTTTTCATATCCTTAACATTATAGCATCTCATAGAATTGTTCGCGGCATGAAAGACGAAGGATATCAGTGATGCTTTTGGGCCATTAGGTGATAATCCGCAAGTCAAAAGAGGTTGGTTGCCACGAAACATCCATTTATCGCGTTATCCCTCGCCGCCGTCGCTTCAGGCGCTATTTGCGCGCCGTTTGCATTGAGCCAAACAGCAACATTTGAACCTTTAGCTGCGGATACGAGTGGCAAGTGGCGGATTAAGCTGAACCGCGCGGCCATCAGGTTTCCCGTAGAGTATTTATATAAGGATAACCCCTGACCTCATTTTCCTCGACGATGCTGAAGGCACGGTCAAAAAAGGCGGAGTCACAAGCCCTTGAAGCAATGTGATTCCGCCGATTGGCGTGAAGGAAGGAAACCTATTTGCCGGCTAGCAGGAATAGGTGAGGGAGATGCTGCGAATTTTAACCGGCTCATCTTTGCCTGTATTGTTCTCGACCATGATTGTGTTGCCGTGTGACGAGCCGCCGGGCAGCGGTGTGCTGTTGCGAGTCAAGGTATGCGTTCTCAGATCCCCATTCACGCTTTCCGATGAATCAAAACTACTCTGCGCGCCGGACCAGCCATAAAGAGATAAGCCGGTTGTCGCTTTGTCGACGGTCACGGAGATGGTCTTCAACCCGGGGAAGGCATAAAGCATCTTGTATTCGTTATCGCCGATTTGAATAGTCTGAATCGCTTTCGTTCAGGAAAAACTCGATGTAATCTCCGTTGGTCTTGAGGGACATGACGTAGTCTCCCGAATCGTAAACTTCGATGGAGCCTTCGCTTTTTTGGGCAAAGAGACCATAGTTCTCGCTCCCATGGAGTTGGAAACCATAAGTCCACTTTGAATTGGTTACTTTGACGATATCGGTCGAGGACGTGATTTCCGCAGAGTACATGGAAGCATTCGCGCCAATCAGTTCGGCGGGGGAGCGGGTAGTCGACGACGCTGCGAAAAAGCAACCGGCCGCGAGAACGACGACGGTGGTTAGGGCGACTAAGGCGGTTTCTCTTTTATTCATTTTCTAACTCCTT
>CACYCS010000153.1 GCA_902773005.1 uncultured Erysipelotrichaceae bacterium | reverse complement strand
GTATTATCTAAGCAGCGTCGCCGTCTCTTCCGTCGCGTTCTATTTGGCGTATTACGTTTCCTGCGCGAAAGGATTAAACGTCGATAAACCGAGGAATCTTGCCAAAAGCGTCACGGTCGAATAAGTGACGTGTGCGTTATATCAATTCCGATGTCTAGACAAAGCCTAAGCGAAGAGGCTCTTGAATGAATTAAAAGCACCTCACTCAGCGGTTCTATTTTTTATAAAGAGGATGGACGGGCTTAGGACAATGCCTTCCTGCCGATTCTCGGAATGATTCGAAATCATCGATAATGCATTTGCACACTGCCATCGTCATCTAGGAATCCAATTATATGTTATTTTTGCCAGTATTATTGATTTTTGGCATATTTAACATACAGTTTATGTATGGAAATCATTACCAAAACAGACTTATACAAAGCAGGCCACTACGCCATGAGCATCTCGCGTCTAACAAAAAAGGGGGCTTTGGGAAATCTTGGCTACGGCTTTTACGTAGAAAATCCCAATAACATCAAATTCGAACGTGACGAGGTAATGAGCCAAATCGATTCACTTTTGGATGATTTCCCTTTTGCACCAAAGAGGATGGTATTCTCCTCGATATCATTAAATTTCTGCATTAATCAGTTGATTAGCGCCACCACTTACGTCGTTGAAGTTGAGAAGGAATACCTGCAGGCCGTCTTCGAACTCCTGAAAGAGAGCATGAAAGGGGTCGTTTTGCTAAAGCCCAGCCGAGAAAGTAAAATCAATTATTGGAAGCCTGGGGCAATTTACGTGACTGAGTTGTTCAAAAGAAGCCCCGTCAACGCAGACGGCACCATCGCGATAGAGAAGCTCATCGTGGACTTGCTGTTCGATGAAGAGATTTATTCCCTGTATTCCGGGAAGGATATAGACTCCGCGATCGAAGTGCTTTGCAGAAGATACGTCATCAATTACGAAACGCTGTTCTCTTACGCGACAAGAAGAAACCGCAAAGCCGAGCTCCTAGAAAGGATTCGCGAATACGTACCCAAGGAAATATTGGAGGTAGTCGAGAATGATTAGCAAAGGGAATTTCGAAAAAGAGCATATCCAGGAGCAAATCAAGCAATACCCGAAAGTGGATCCAGCGAAAATGGAAATGACAAATTCGCCTTCGGCTTATTGGACGAGTTAATTCGATGCGGCCTTTCTCTCATTTTCAAAGGCGGCACCTCCATGCTGCTTCTCTTAGACAATCCTAAAAGGGTCAGCACGGACATAGATATCATCGTCCCGACGGGTATAGATTTTGACAAGATCTTCGAAAAGGTAAAGGGGAGATTCCCCTTCTATGAGGGCGAGGAAAGAGGGGACATCCCGAACAAACACTTCAGGCATTTCTACTTCATGTTTAACGGTCCGATTAGTCAAAAAGAATGCCGCATCAACTTGGACGTCGCTTTTGAGGATAATCCATATCCGAGAACAGTTGAAAAGGAAGTGGCTGCTCCGTTCGTTATAACGACAGGGGAAAGGACATACGTCAGCGTTCCTTCCCACGAATCAATACTCGGGGATAAATTAACCGCGTTTGCCCCAACCACCATCGGAGTCAATCCTTTTGCCACTTCGCTAGGCAAGCCAATCGACAATCGTCTCCAGGTCATGAAACAATTCTATGACATCGCGCGATTGTACGATTACGTGTCAGATTTGAGCGAAGTCCGCGGTTCATACAAAGGCTGCCATGAATTCGAAAACGTTTTTAGAAACACAAGGTACACAATCAAGGAAACGCTTCTAGACACCTTCAATCACGCCGCCGAAATAGCGTCAATGGGCTTGTGGAACAAGAAATCAAATTTTTATAGGGAGGTCGGAAGGCCCGGCATACAGGGATTGGCTACAAACATATTCGACGGCAAGTACAATCAAATAAGTGCAACTATCGATGCTGCGAAAATAATGCATCTTGTTGCGTGTCTCTTAACAGATAAGGGTCTTGACCAAGATGATTCGGAATACAAAGGCAACGATTTAAAAGCCTTCAAGGCCATAAACGACAAACAGGCTTTCACGTTAATCAAAAGGGCATTGGCGTTATTGAACAAAAACGGAATTATATAATCCTGGCTCCGCGTCCTTTGAGGTCAGATCTCTTACCCCATCCGATAGGCATCGGAGAAACACGGCTTAGCGCGAACCTCACCTTTTTCGTATATGCCTGTAGCGAATATCACGCCCTTCTCAATGGGACTATTCAAGCAGTCCAAGAAGCCACGGAAGCACTCAAGGGTTCTCATCTGTATCCTCGGATCGTCCTCGGCAGAAGAGATGATGAAATAGAATTCCTTATTATCAAAATCCCGCCACCTGGGCAAAGTCCGATCAATCAACGTCTTCATCTGCCCCACGCCGAAAGAAGAAGCGGTCAAGTTGGCGGCCAAGCTCATTCAGGGCGGGTTCGCATCGGCCACAAGAGAGCAATGCGTAATCTCCCAGGGGCAAGTGCGCCTTTCTCAGCGAAAAACGCTTTCAGAAAAATTATTGCAATTCGCTGAGTTTGAGCGCTGGCTTGCGCTATGCCTCTAATCCCCCCGTTTATCCTTTTGAATTCGGCGGCGCTCATGGCAAACCGTCTCCATAGGTACAAATACGACACAAAGAGAACAAATACGACGCTCAGCAAAGACCCCAATAGAAAAGTGACAACCCCAGGCACGAAATAGGGCGTCGCCAACTCGTTTCTGCAAATGAAAGGCAGCATCATGGCTTTTGCATTTATCAACGATGAGGCGGTGATGGCTCCAGGGAACCAAGAGCAATTCTGCCACAACTTGTGGCAAAATCTCATGAGTGCGCTTGCGTTTGGTTCGGGCTTGATATGAGCGGGCTTCTCGGAGCGGCGCGGCTGGTCTACACCAAAAAAAGCACTACGCGCTGCATTTTAACGATTTTGCGGACGAAATATGAAAACGCCCTTCTTGCATTTATCAATGATGAGGCGGCGGCCCCAAGGGACAAAGAACAATTTTTCCACAACTTGTGGAAGAATTTGAGTTTCGTCGGAGTAGAGGTTGAAAAACCGCTCGGCCAGATCATTTTCTATATGGCTGCGGCTGCGTCGTCAGGATGGTTGGGCTTGGGCGGCGACAGCAAGCTTACTTTTTCGAATCTCTCAAGTTCAACATCGCAACAGTCTCAACGTGAATGTGGTTGATATAAGCGCTGATAAATCCTCATTTCAAAGGGTGTGCGACTATTGCAGTGCTAATAATTCCCGGGTCATTCTTCGGTTGTGTATTCGCCTTTGTATCTAAGCCTATGGCCTTTGCATTTCGCCTTGGAGTCCTTTTCCCTAAGACAGCGATAGACAGCAGCTTCGATGACGCCGAGGGATTTCGCGCATTCCATGGCGCTTGGGTACTCCGCAACAATCCTGTCTCCATCGTCTATGGCAACGACCTTCCTCCTGTGCCTCTCGTGCTTATAGGACTTGGCCAGTGGCTCACCCTCGTAACGGAAATGGTATCCTTTGGCTTCGCAGCCCCTCAGAAGGGCGCCCTCGATGGCGGTGAGCCCGATGCCGAGCTTCCTAGAGGCCTCGGATATGCTTGGGAACGTCTCCTCGGCGCCGTTTTCCGCGATGGCGACGATCGCCCTGCTCTTCCCGGGCGTTCCCTCAGGCTTGATGTAAAGGGGCATGTCGGCATATCTCCAACGATAGCCGAAGGCGCAGTGACCGTGCCTCGCGGCCCTGTTGATGGCATTAGACGTAGCAAAGCCAAGCGAAAGCGCCGCCTCCTTGGCAGAGTTAAACTCGCGCAGGTCGTTTCCGACCTTGTCGCACTGCACCACTCTTCTTGGCACGTTCGGCATCGCTTAATCCTTCAAAGAAGGCCCCCAGGAAAACCCGGAGGCCTTAATGGTTATTTAGAGGTAGAGATTAGTCCTCGTTACGGCGTTTGCGGGTAAAGAGGAAGGCGCTTCCTGCCACAACAAAGCCGGCTGATGCTATGGTGATGATAATTGGGAGAGAAGAATCAAAGTCAGCGGATAAGTTGAATTCTTCAACCCTGTAGGCACCATAGTTTATACCGCCTTCAGAGAACCTGCCTAAGAAATCGGTGTAAGTACCTGTGCCATATTTTCGAATAACAAGATCGTATCTAGCCAAGGCTTGTTCATCGACAGTACCCGATACGCTTGCAACTTTTGTCTTCAAAGCTTCTTTTTCGGCAGCAGATAATCCACTAGAATTTGCAAAAGCGAGGTTGATCTCATCCCATAATTCGCTTGGGTTTCCTGCAGTTATGAATCCGCCCGTTGGATCAACATTAAGTTCAACGGGTCCAGAGCATGTGAACTTTTCGAGCAATAGTTTTGACCAAGTTCTTTGCAACGTAATTGAAATCGACGAAATACCGACTTGCGTCCTTGATGTGCCTCCATCATTGCAAGCCACAACAAATTTTTTGCTTTGGAGCGAAGAGGCAACTAGAGTATTTTTTGTGCCGATTACGCCGCTATCAAGAGCATCGCCGGCAACTTCTGCTCCCTTGAACAACTTCATCGTTGGCGTTTTTGAGGCCCACTGCACAAAAGCAACCGAAACATTATTGATTAAATACCCATCCTCTTTAAGTTCGAAGGAAAGAGCCAAAACATCTCCGCTTGCTTGGTCTGCAACAACAGGCATTGTAGTTATATTACTCGTCTGTTTAGTAGAAAGTGGCATCACAATTTTTGCATCGAAATCGCTGTTCAAATCTGCTGCACCATTAATCTCGTGGGATGAATACGAGTTGCTCCAACCTGATGCGTAAGTATCAAAATTTGTAACGAAATCATAGATAGCCTCAAGAGGGATCACCTCGAAATTAACAACTATAGTTTCCGCCTCGACCAAAGAAATGGTTTCGCCAGGTTCTTTTTCTACACCACCGACACTATAGTTTTTGAACCGATAACCGGCCTTTGCCGCAAGACCCTTCAAATCGCCGAAAGATAGGAGAGTGTAGTCACCGACGTATTGGTCAGTATCAACAAACTCGCCAGTTCCATTTTCTCCAGCGGTATATGTGATGCTATATTTTGCGTCCTCGGTCCAATGGGCAACCAAGATTAAGTCTGAAAGGACTTCATACAAAGATGTAATATAAGCACCTTCTCCATCGATTTGCCATCCATCAAAAGAGTGGTGAGCCCAAGTCGGCGTAGGAAGAGAGGGGTGATTCCCTTTAATTATCTCCTCGCTGGTGATTCCGCAAGAACCTCCATTAGCGTTGTAAGTAACCGTATAAAGAGTTACCGTCGGAGTCCAATGAGCAACTAAATTAATATCTGCTGTCACGACATAGGACGAATCTAGATAATCTCCAGCATCGTCGATTCGCCAACCGTCAAAAGCGTAATTGATCCTTGTAGGTGTGGGCAAAGTAGGATGACCTCCAAGAGAAACCAATTCGCTATTTGTTGCACATTCTCCCCCGTTTGCATCATAAGTTACGGTATATTTGTAGTCGGCATAAAAGAGTGCGGACTTCTTATTTGAATTGTTAGAGTAAACCCTGAACCCTTTGGATGATGCATTATATTGCAATTCGTTCGAATCACTGCCAACACAAATAACACCCGCAGCGGTGACGTAGAAAGGTTTCGTCGTAGAATCATCGCTAAGAGAAACATTCTTAGTACCGGAAAACCCAATATATTTTCCAGCGGAGGTTTGAAGGCTGGCAGACGATGCTGCTCCTCCAAGTGTAAAAACCATGGCGTCACCACCATTTACTTTTAGCCAACCAGTGCTGCCGGTAGTAATAGAATCAACGTACACCGATTTGTCCGCAGCGCCGAAAATTACAGTTTTGCCAGCTACAAAATTTGACGAAGTAACTCTTTCGCCGACTACCAGTCCTTCAGCTTTTGTTTCAATCGGCTCGTTCATCCATTGGGATGTCCCAACGGCTGCCCCAATCCCTGCGACCGCCATGGATAGGCCTAGTGCCCATCCGGCGATTCTTAATGTTTTCTTGTTCATATTTTTCTCCCTTCGATGCTCTCCCGCTCTAGATAACGGGGGCTTTATGAACAACTTCCCGCCCCGCCGCGCCTCCCATGGAAATCTAGTCCGGACGGCCTTCGACTCTGACGGTGTTACGCCCCATAACGCAAGAAAGGCGCATGCGGCGAAGAAGAGGGTCCTTTTCAAAAGGCGGCCTCTACAGCCTTATGCGCGCCCAATGCGTTTAT
>CACYCS010000152.1 GCA_902773005.1 uncultured Erysipelotrichaceae bacterium | reverse complement strand
CAGGCGACGAACATCGCTAGGATGTGTTGAACCGAAAGGATCACCCAATCTCGGATCCGCTTCGGCGACTCGTTTACATCGAGTACGAGTTTTTTGTCGTTTGCCATACTTTTTCCTCCTTGCCCGCATAAAAAATAAGGCCTAGAAACAACTAAGCCTTAGATTTGGTAACGGGAGACAACGGGAGAGGGAATGCCCTAAGCTGCGATTGTATTTCCGGTCGTTGGATTCGCATCTTCATTTCCTCGCCGGAATTAAATGATAGCGCACGGAGAAAGAAAGGGAAGACCCATTTTGAAAAAACTGCAGCCCTCGCGCGAAGATGCGCGTGAAGCGAAATCCGTTAGGGGCATGCATGCGTTTTCGTACCAAAAACACCGCCGAAGCGGTGCGAATCATTTGAGGTCAGAAGCGGAATCTAGAGGCAGGGGAGGTGGGAGTTCTCGTTCGGCTACGTTCCTGCCATCAATATCGGCGTAAGTCAATTTCTGATATTGGGCAATGGCTGGAAGCTTATCTTCTTCTAGCGACCCCATCCATCCGATGATGCTGCCGTTAGTAGGATCGCCGCACCAGCAGTTCTGGAAAATCCTGCCTGGGGTATTTGGGATCCCTTTGGTCGCTTTGTATACTGGCTTCAGATCCACGTACCACACGATTTCGTTCTTGCCCCAATAAAAACCATATTGGTGGTATTCTTCGCTGGCATCGAATCCGAGTTCATAGATGTATTCGTTGCCGTGGCTTCCGTTAGCGAAGTAGTTGAACTGCACCGATGTCGTGTCTTTGCCAAGGAACTCGATGTCGATCTCATCGTGAGGGCAGTTCTCGTATGGGCCCGTATAGGTGAAGAATGTGCTAACGGTTCCGGCGACTTTGGCTGGCTTCATATAGCAGCCGAAATACCCATAGAGGAATCTTCCTTCTTCTCCGCGAGATCTTTGCTCGCCACCATAGAAGGTATCCTCTTCTTTGGTGATTGATAGTTCGAAGCAATCGTTAGTGTAGACCGCGTTCCTCCTTGTCCAAACGCAGCCGAAAGGGTTGCCATTAGAGTAGTCATCACTCACATCGAAGACCCTGGTATCGCCTTCGCTGAAATCGACGTATTCGCCTTCGATGAAAGCCGGGGCGTCTTTAACGTCAACCGTTGGTCCGCCTCGATTGCTACAGCCTGACAATGCGAAAGGCAAAATTGAAGCGAAAAGAAGGAATTTGCTTTTTGCGGATGTGTTCATATGCGCCTTTACTATAGCCCCCTCTCTCCTTTCTTCAATACCCATAACATAGATTGCCTGTTTTTTGTCACAGCGCGCAAAAAGAAGCGGTGTCTGGCACGGCTTTGGCGGACATCCCCTCCGATAAGGGCAAAAGCTATGTGAGCCGCTTGGAAGACTTTCTTGCCAAAGAGGATAAAGCCGAATCTTTGGACGGCTTCATCCTTCGGCTTTCCACTAACGACATCCGCCTAACGAATGGGTGGGGTGAAGTAAGCGAAGATTCGGTGATGGATGTCGCCGATTTCAATAGAGCCACTACGCTTGGTGCCACAGAGACGATCATCGCCGAAGAGAAAGCCGCTTATGATTGTCCGATCTATATCTACACGAACTCCTACTACAATATAGTTTACGGAAACCTGGCGGCCAAGTTCCAGCCACTCGTCTCAAAATGAGGAATCACCCTTCTCAATCTTCATGATGATGAAGAGTTCAACGCGATAAGCGAAGAGCAGAAAAACATCTACATGAACGATGGCGTTCATCCTTCGGGGGCGGGCTATCGCGATTGGTGGCTTCCTAAATTTGAAGAAATGCTTGGCATTAAAGCCTACTAATCCCGGCCGACGCGATTGAAAATCGCATCACGTTCTGCGCCCGTTTTCCGAAATTGAGCTTTCGGCAATCGGGCTTTCGCATTGCCTTTTACGCGTGCCCGCTTGTCCTTATTGACAAACAATAACCCATTCGCCAATATAAATGCACAAGATATGATCAAGATCGCAATCGTCGACGACAAGGCGTCTGACGCCAAGCATTTGAAAGAGGTTTTGGCCTCTTCGTCTTCTTTTGGTGACGAGCAGTCGCAGATCGATACCTATTCGCGCGCCCTAGATTTCCTAGACAATTACGCGAAGATGTACGACGTCGTTTTCATGGACATCGACATGCCCGTCATGAATGGGCTTGAAGCCAGCCAGAAGCTGCGTTCCCTTGATCCGAAGATCAGCATCGTCTTCGTCACCAATTATGCCTCCCTTGCCATCAATGGCTATAGCGTGTCGGCCATCGATTTCTTGGTGAAGCCCGTCACCCAAGGCGATTTGGACGTCTGCCTCCAGAAGGTCATCCGCCATTACCACGAGAACCAAGGCGAGAAAGTCGTGATTCATATCAAGCATGGCTATAAGGCCATCGCGAAATCGGACATCCTCTACATCGAAGTCATCAAGCACGATCTCACTTTCCACTGCGCTTCCGGCACCTATACCACGAGGATGCCCATGAAAGAGATTGAAGCGAAACTTGGTAAGGGGTTCTGCAAATGCTCGAATTCCTTCTTGGTGAACCTGTCTGCTCTTGATTCCGTCGTCGGCGATGACGTCGTTATGCCTAACGGCGAGCGTCTTCCGATTGCTAGAAGCAAGAAGAAATCCTTCACGGAAGCGTTCCTCTCTTCCATTGGCTAATCCCTATGCTTTTCGTTTGGAACATCGAATACGTGATCGGCCTTATGGCCTGCTATTTTTTCATCACCTTCAATTTGCGCGGCAACTCCAAGTACTGGTGGTTGAAGATGATTGCCTGCTTTGCGGTATGGACAGGGATTTGGCTGATTCGCATGATTCCCGGATTTCAGGATTGGCAGACCATTTTCCTCTATATTTCGATATACGTGGTCGCTGTTTTCTCAACGATGTTCATCTACGGAACCGATGTCGTCCATGCTTTGTTCGTCGTCGCGGTTATGGGTTCCTTCCAGCATTTCGTCTACAAGCTTTCCGTCGCGTTCCTTTGTCTCATCGATCCACCTCTAAGAGAAACGAACTGGTTGCTTCTTACTGAGCTCTTCGTGCTTTCTGGAACATGTGCTGTCGCCTATTTCAGCTTTGGCAGGAAGATGAAGTCGCCAGACTTCTATATCAGCAACGTCCTCACATTCGCTTCTGCTGGCGCGTTAGCAATCGCGACCATCGTTATCTCCTTCTATACGCAGGAGACTCTATTCGCCGGATTAGCGGAACATAAATACATCCTGGCCCTCATCAATTTGCTGGCCGTCCTCCTATGCGCCGCTGGCTTGGCGCTTTTGTATGAATCGATGATCGCCCACACCCTTCTGCAGGAGAACTACATTCTCCACATGCTTTCACGCAAAGACAAAGAGAGATACGAGACCGCCAAAAGGGCATATGAGGGCATTTCGATCAAGTACCATGACTTGAAGCACGCGCTATCGGAAAGGACGCTCGACGAAGAAGAGAAGCTAGAGCTGCAGAAAACCGAAACCGACTACATATCCCTCATGTTTTCCGGTAACAATGCCCTCGACCTTATCCTGATTGAGAAACGGAGGCTTGGAGAAGAAAAAGGCGTCCATGTCCAAGCGGTCGTCGATGGATCCCTCATCAACTTCATGAAGGCCTATCAAATCTATTCGATGTTCGGGAACCTGCTCGATAACGCCATAGAGGCGTGCGAGAAGTTAGAGCATCCCGAGGATAAGGTAATCCACCTAAAAATTGCCAAAGAGCGTGGCATGGTGGTGGTAGAACTGAATAACAAAGCCCCTGGCGCAATCGAATTCCAAGACGGCTTGCCCAAGACCACGAAAGAGCATAAGCAAAACCATGGCTTTGGCATGAAGTCGGTCCGCTCCATCGCCACCAAATACAATGGCCTCATGCAAGTCGCGGTAGAGGACGGGCAATTTCGCGTGAAGATACTCTTCCCTTTCGTGGAATCAACTGAGCAAAACGCGTAAGAAAAGGCCTCGCCCGATTCATCAAGTGAGGCCATTTTGAATAAGGGGTTAATCCTTTTTGTCTTTCTTACGGAAGTGGACGACGTAGCTGATGCCGATGCCGACCATCGCAAGGGCGTAGGCGATGCCAACGCCGAGGAGGAGGTAGTGGTAGTTGACTGCGCCGTGGACGATCTTGCGATCCGGGGCAAAGCCGTTCATCGAATTGGAGTTCGCGACGGCATAGAGGATGTTCGCCATCGCGTGGTCGCTATGGATGGACTTCTGGATTTCTAGGGCTTCCGCGGAGGAGACGCCGATCGTGTCGAGCTTCGCGTCGCCGCCAGCTTCAAGCATCTGAACCGCGTTCATGTATCCATTCACGTTCCAGTCGGTCAAAACCATGCCTTCGTATCCCCATTCGTTGCGGAGGACGCCGGTGATGAGATTGTAGTTGCCGCCGGCCCAGGTGCTTCCGATGCGGTTATAGGAGGTCATGATTCCGCGGACGGGGTTGAGGGAAGTGATGATTTTCTGATACACGTCTCCATTCTTTTGGTAGAAAACGACTTCTTCGGGTTTCGCTTTAACCGCCTTTTCAAACGGAAGCAAGTAGATCTCGCGGATAGCCTGTTCGTTGCTATAAGCGATGAGGCCGTTGGTATCCCTGTGGGTCTCTTCGTCATTGAGGGCGAAGTGCTTCACGAAGGGGAGGAGACCGTTTTTGCCAGCCGCGGAGGCTGCTTCCCGGGTGAAGATACCGGAGAGGAATGGGTCTTCGGAATAATATTCGAAATTACGTCCGGAGAAGGGGCACCTATGGATATTGCAAGCAGGGCCATACCATCCGGCGATGTGAGTGAAGATGCCTTCGTCTGCGATCATTTCGCCCATCTTGGCGGCGAAGCTCTGGTCCCAGGTGTTTGCGATCGCTAGCTCAGTGGGCCAGGACATGCACCATTGATTGGGACCAAGCTCTTTGGAATCGTGGTCAGGCAGGGTATTGAGTCCCGCAGGGCCATCGACGACCACGCTTTGGGGCATGGACACCGAATCGGCGCCCGGGATCTGGTAACCGGATTTGGTGATGATCGTTGCCTTTTCGTTATCGCTCATCGCGCCAACGGCTTCGTCGATTCTCTGATCGTCGATGGACAAGCCGCGGAGGTTGGCGATGAACTTATCGCCGCTAGAGTGCTTTGATTCGCGAAGCGGGACATTGGGGTTCGGATTGAGGGAAGAGGTGCTATCTAGGCGAGCCTTTTCGGAAGAAGATAGCGGGGACATGATGATCTTTCCGCTGCGATTGGCTGCGTAGTCGGATTGGCTCACGTACCCATATCTTAGGCCATCGTTATCCATCTCCTTCCAGTTGGAGCGGCTCAGGAACTTCTGTCCTTCATATGCGCCGTGGGCGAAAAGGTTCTTGATCTCGGTATGGGTGGTGGTATCGGTAGCGTAGGTAGTGGAATCTAACGCATCCTGGTGGAGGGTATAGGCATTGAACGAACTTGTACCATGACCTTCTTCGGCGAGGACAGCCTCAGTTGCGGCGTGGGCGTTATTGCAGATCACGAAGCGGTAATCTCCCTCGTCAACGATATACGTCCCCGCGCCTTTTGCGTCATAGGACTTCATGCATTCGAGGTCGATCTCAATCGAAATCGCTTCATGTTCGCCAGGAGCGAGGTTCTTCGTCTTGCCCCAGCCGACCAACTCAACCGCGGCTTTCTCGACGCCGTGTTCCACATCATATGTGGTATAGGGCTTTGAGATATAGGCCTCAACAACTTCTTTGCCAGAATAGGTTGCGGAGTCATTGGTGACCGTGACGGTGGCGATAAGCTTATTGCCTTGCTTCGCATAGGTCGCGGGACCATAGGAGAAGGAAGCGTAGGATAAGCCATGCCCAAATGGGTAAGCGACGGTGGCATCGTAATCGAAGTCGCCGACATTCTCGCGTCCGATCACTTTGTCGAAGTGGCGGGTTTCATAGTAGCGGTAGCCGATGTAGATGCCTTCGTTATAGGCGGAATAGTAATACTGCGAGCCTTCATAGACGCAGTTGCCGAAGTTCTGATTGGCAGGAGCGGAGAAATTGTCGTAGCAATAGGTATCGACGAGCTTGCCGCTAGGCGAGATCTTCTCGCCTTCTAAGGTCTCGCCCACGAGGACTTCACCAAGCCCAAGCGTCCCGGTTCTGCCTAGTCCAGGCACGTGGAGGATCGCTTTGACGTTTGGATAATCCTTGACCCAGCCGAGTTCGAAGGCGTTGTTGCAGTTAAGCAACACGATGACCTTATCGAAATGATCGTTTAAGTATTTGATCGTGGCGAGTTCGTCTTTGCCGGGCTCGAGGTAATGTTCGGAGGAGGTCCCGCCGAAAGCGGCCATGTTGCGCGAAAGGTCGCCACCTTCGCCGCCGGTGCGGGAGAAGGTATAGATCGCGGTCGTTCCTTCTAAGGAAGCCACAACCGAGGTATCCGCGGTCAAGACGTCGACCGGGCATTCGGTGACTGCCCAATCTTCGCCGCCATAGCCGAAGTTGATGACGCCGGCTCCGTGGCGATACTTCTTGCCAGCCCCTTTCTCATAGAAATCGTAAAGGGTCTTGTTGACCTTGAGGCCGTTCTTTTCAAGTCCGTCCTTGAGGGTGGTGGAAAGCCAAACCGAGCTAGACCCAGATCCGGATCCTCCATAGGTGAAGTCGACGCTAGAAACGGAGAAGAGCGAAACGGTCGTTCCCTTTTTCAAAGGAAGGGCATTGTCCTCGTTTTTGATGAGCGCGACGCCTTCGCTAGCGATGTCGCGGACGAGCTTCTCCTCCGCTTTGACGAGCTCATCGGTCGTGGCGTAGTGCGCTTTGTGATATTGTGAGTCCACGCCTTCGATCTGTGAGGTGCTATCTGGCGCTGCCCCGAGGTACATCCTTAGAAGTGGGTCAAAACGTCCAAGGCAGATGACGTCCGCGGCGATGACGGCCCCAGTCAAGACCGCCGCAATCGAAATGGTTAAAGGCAAAAATACTCTGTTTTTCATAATGGCTTCATTATCAAGCCACGAGAAAAGAATCGATTCGCCTTTGTCACGATTGGCGTTATTTGGGGCACGGGATGGAATGAATATCGAGCACACGCATGTGCGCAATCATAAATATGCTTCCAGTATTGCGGGCAGCTCAGACAAACTATGGATCACCGCAAGTGTTTTGGACGCGATCTCAGGAGTAGGCTCGGTCAAATCGACGGCGAATATCGCTTGGCATCCAGCTTGCACGGCCGACTGGAATCCGTTTGGGCTATCCTCAACGCATATCGCCTCTTTTGGTTCGATTCCTAAGACGCTGCAAGCCTTGAGATATGGATCGGGGAACGGCTTGCCCCTTGGGGTGCCCTTTGCGGAGATTATCCTATCGAATAATCCGCTTAACCCTGCAATTTCAAGGTATTTTGTTGTCTTTTCTACGCTTGAAGAAGTGCAAATGCAGTGGGGGATGTGGTGCGATTTCACGTATTCTGCGATCTCTTTGGCATATGGTTTGGCAACAACTTCGATGTTGGACATGAGCTCAATCCGTTTGGCTCTGACCGCCTCAACATCGGCATCCTCGCCAAAGTAGGATTTGAAGATTTCGTTTGATAAGCCATGGTCTAAAGAACGGAATTCAAGCGCCATCTCCCTAGTGAAACGATAGCCAAAAGAACGCGCGGCCTCCATCCAGTAGTCCACGTAATACTTTTCTGTGTCCAATAGAACGCCATCGAGATCGAATATTAGGTTCATTTATTGTTGAGCTTTCCTAATTTTGGACGCTCCGAGGATGATGAGGATGAGACCGAGGAAGAATAAGGGGCTGAATAGCATCAATATGCCAATCACGAGCATGATCGTCCCGTTCCTTTTCTGCTTTTTCTGATAGGGGCTCAGCGAATCTGATGAATCGCTGGACGAGGAACTCGATCCGCCCCAAAGCGGACTTGGCTTAGAAGCGCTTTTCTTACGGCTTTTCTCCGCTTTTTCTCCGCCGCGGCTAAGGAAATCGTTCATTTCGCGGAATAAAGCAGCGTATTTGCTCGACACCGGGCCGAAGTTATGGTTCTTGTGCTCACTTCTTACGTCGATGACGCGCTGAGCGAATTCGATATGGTAGTCATCCTCGCGGTCGAGGTGGCGAGGATATTCGTGCCTTTCGCCGACCATTTGGTCCTCCATGCGGAGAATTGCCCTCTTGGCTTCTTCCTTGAGCTTTTTGGCGCCCGGTACGTCCTCTGCCTCGAGCACGAGGGCCATCTCATAGCTTTCGAATAGTTTCATCCCGCCTTGGGCGTACGCTTGCCTTGCGGCGGAGAGCTTGTTGTCAATGTCTTCTTTCTTAGCGTCTTTGGCCGTTTTCTTGGGTGACTCTTCGCGGACCGGCTCCTCTTCTTCCTCGACTGGGGCGCCTTCTTCTAGCTTCCTGGCGAGCTTCGAGGCTTCGTAGACTCTCTTTAGCAGGGCGTCTCCTTGCTCCACGACGGAGCCATCGATCCATTGGACCCCATCGAAGAACTCCTTGAACTTCGTGGTGTTCTCGCGATTATCGAGACGATACTCGATGCGGAACTTCTTTTCGTATTTCTCGGCGATGTCGAGTTCCCATTGGACGTCTTTCGACATCATCGCCTTGTGCGAGGCGAAGACGAGGAAGATCTTGCAGCTTTTGATGGCCTGCTCGATGTTGGATTTGTAATTTGCGATGTCTTTGGGTAGATTGCGTTCGTTGTACCAGCACTCGAACCCATCGTCTTCGAGTTGCTGAATCAACGGGAAGATGCGATCAAAATCATCGCTTTTGTGGCTGATGAAGACGTCGCGGGTTATGTTAGCGAAAAGATCGTTCTCAATCTCCCTTTGGCGGAGGGCTTTGGCGACTTGGTCTTGGCAGAGCGAGCTATCGCCTTGGGCGCGCAAAAAATCCTTGACCGCCGCTTCGTCCTCGAAGTCCATCCTGTCGATTAGGAATGGGTAGACGGTGTCTTTATCGTAATGGCTGAGCTTATCGGATTTATGCTCGTCGAGGAAGCTGTGGTATTCGCGCCTTGCCGCAGAACGGGTGTAAAAGGCTTTGAAGAATCCGGCCTTGAAGTCATCCGGTATGAGCTTGAGGATGTCGATGCAGTGTTTGATGACTTCCTCCGCATTGACGTATTGGGCGCGAAGGGCGGTTCTAAGCAGAGCTCTGCTGCGACCGATATCGACGAATTCTCCGCGAAGGCGAAGTTGCTCAAGCCGCTGCTCGAGGTCCTCTTTTTGCTTAGCGGTCACGGTTGCGCCGCAAACCTCGCACTTATAGGTGTTGCCTTTTTCTACAAGTCGCGATTCGCCACACCTTGGGCAGCTTAGCAATTCCATGTTTCCCCTCCGTTGCGCGGAAGCCCTAAAGAGTTCCGCCTTCTTAATGCTATAGAATTCTAATACCTTGCAATAAGGAAGACAAAACAATCTTAAGAGTGCTTGTCCCGGCGCGATGCCTTACCAAGGAGCGGCCCGTAATTCGTCGGCCCATCATTTGCTTATGGATGGGCGGAAAAATAGAAAAATGAAAATTTTAAAAATATTTTTTTCAGACCATTATTTCACTATTCTTTGATTTCGTAAAAATGCTAGAAGCGCTTTTACGTTTTCGACAGCAATAAGTATGTGGAGGTAGTTCTATGAACCAACCTTCGAGAGCTGGCACGTCCATAATGTGCTCCTACGTTAGT
>CACYCS010000151.1 GCA_902773005.1 uncultured Erysipelotrichaceae bacterium | reverse complement strand
GTAGCTACCTCTGGAACAGATAAACGCTGAAAGCATCTAAGCGTGAAACTAACCACAAGATGAGACTTCCCATTCGAAAGAAGTAAGGGCCCTCCAATGTCAGGAGGTTGATAGGTCAGAAGTGTAAGCGCAGTAATGTGTGTGCTGACTGATACTAATAGCCCGAGGACTTAATTTCACTAATTCTATAATCTATAGATGAGTAAGCTAAGTCAGGCGCATAAAGTAAAATTGCAACTTGCGAAGAACGTGTTGTCCGGTAATGTCCAGTTTTCAAGGAACATTGAGTCTCTCTCAAAGAAAAAGTCCGGTGGCTATGGCGTGGTGGATCACCTGTTCCCATCCCGAACACAGAAGTTAAGCACCTCAGTGGCGAAGGTAGTTGGGGTTACCCAGCGAGAATAGCGCGCCGCTGGGCTTTTTCTTTTATGGGGCATCCTGCAGTTGGGTGCCTTTTTCTTTTTGCTCCACACACAGCCGAATTTTTTCTTTCGTTCCGTGTCATAAAGTAAGACAATATGGCGCACCATAAAGTAAGACAATATGGCGCAGGCAATCGCTCCTTGAACCCCTTGGGGCAAAGGAAGCTGCCGGAAAGGAGATTAAGGGCTCTTCTAGCGATCAGCAAGTTGCTCGCTGACATAAGCTTAGTCTGAGCGGTCACCACGCCGCTCGCATCCTTTGCCTAGCTATGCCCCATGAGGCATAAGCAAGCGCGATGGCCCTTTGACTGAGGGCGGCAAATAAAGCAGGATTCTGCTGGCATTCGTTGCGTTTTGACGAACATCCATCAACGATAGGAGAAGGATAGGCGTGAGCCAGGAAAAGGTGACGATGCGTTTGCCGATGTGCGAACGATACTTACTGCCACTTAGCGGACCGGTCGCATCCGCTATTTTTTATTTCTCCACGAAAAAAGAGGATCGCGACGGATCCCCTTCTCGTTATTTGGCTTGCTTGATCGATAAGCCGATTCGCCGTTTCTTGACGTCGACCGATATGACCTTCACTTTCACGATGTCGCCGATTGAATAGAGGTCGGCGATGTTCTTGACGAATTTGTTCGCGACTTCGCTAATGTGGACCAGCCCGTCTTGATGGACGTTGATATCGACGAACATCCCGAATTCCATGATGTTTCTTACCGTTCCCTGCAAGATCATCCCAGGTTTCAGCTCTTCGATCGTGCGCGCTTCGGCATTTAGCTCTACAAGCTCCATGGAATCGCGGATATCGCGGCCTGGGGAAAGTATTTCATCGATGATGTCTTGCAGCGTAGCGGGCCCAATCTGTGGGAATTTGGCTAGCACGGCGTTTTTGTCCAAACGATTTAATTTCGATTTTTTCGTATCTACGTCATCGCCTTGGAGGTCGATGCCGCATTTCGAGATGATTTCCCTGGCGATCGGATAGGATTCCGGATGGATTGAGGTGGTGTCCAATTCTTCGTCCCCTCCATAAATCCTTAGGAAGCCTGCGGATTGCTCGTAGGCTTTTGGGCCGAGCTTTGGTACCTTCAGCAATTCCCGTCGGTTATGGAACCTTCCATTCTCCTTCAGGTATTGGCAGATATTCTCCGCTAGCATCGGACCAATGCCAGAAATATAGGTCAATATCATCGGCGTGGCGTTATTTAGGTTTACCCCAACCGAGTTCACGCAGTCCTCGACTACGTCGTGGAGGGAATCGCCGAGCTTCTTTTGGTTCATGTCGTGCTGATATTGGCCAACTCCAATCGATTTCGGATCGATCTTCACGAGCTCGTTCATCGGATCCTGGAGCCTGCGGGCGAGGGATATGGCGCTGCGCTTCTCGACTGGGAGATTCGGGAATTCCTTTTCTCCGACTTCGGACGCGCTATAAACGGACGCCCCCGACTCGCTCACGATCGCGATTTTGGTCTTTAAGCCCTCTTTAGCGATCGCTTCGCGGAGTATTGCCTCGGATTCGCGCGATCCCGTTCCGTTCCCCAAAGCGACATAATCGACGTTCGCGCGGCGGATCAAATCGCCTAGAAGAGCCTTTTCGCGCTCTAATTGCTCGCCGCTGCCTTTTGTGATGAAACTCACGCCGACTTTCTCGGGCACGCCGTTTTTCCCGACGACCGCCCATTTGCATCCGGTGCGGATGCCAGGGTCAAACCCGAGGACGCGCTTGTCCTTGATGGGTGGGAAAAGTAGAAGCGACGCCGTATTTTGCTTAAAGACCTCAATCGCTTTGTCTTCTGCCGCCTCATAGGCATCGGAACGGATTTCATTTTCGACGCTAGGAAGGAGAAGACGCTTTAATGCATCGTTCACCGCAAGCTCAATCTGCTCTTCGTCAGCTTCTTTGTAGCTCCCGATGATGCGGTCATGAATCAAAGTCAGATCGTAAGAAAGCTCGACTTTGAGGCATCCTTCTTTCGCCCCGCGGTTTAGCGCGAGCATCCTGAAGCTCGGCAAGCCTTTGATCGGGGCTCTGAAATGCGCGTAGTTCGCATAGGTATCGCGTTCGTCTTTCATGATCTCTTCGGACGTGATCTCGGCATTCGAATAGATGTATTTCTTTGCGATTCCGCGGAAAGAGGCGGAGTCGGATATTTCCTCAGCGATGATGTCGCGGGCTCCCTGAAGGGCTTCCTGGACGGTTTTCACCCCTTTCTCGGGGTTTACGTAACTCGCGGCATGGCGGAGGACGTTGGTGGTCTTTCCGGCTTTGATGGTTTCCGCTAGACCGTCAAGCCCTTTCTCTTTGGCAGCCATCGCCCTCGTCTTGCGTTTCTGCTTGTAGGGGCGATAGATGTCTTCCACCTCCGATAGCGATGTGGCCTGCTTAATTTGGAATTCCAAAGCCTCGGTCAATTTGCCTTGCTCGGCAATGGAAGCGATAACGGCTCCTTGGCGTTCCTCTAGATTGCGGAGGTATTCTAGCCTAGAGGCGAGTTTCCTTAGATGGGCATCGGTCATGCCTCCGGTTCTCTCTTTGCGGTAGCGCGCGATGAAAGGGACCGTATTCCCCTCATCGAGGAGAGAGATGGCCGAAATGACGTCCTTTTCCGGACATTGGATTTCTTGTGAGATGATTTGCGTTATGTTCATGGGGATTATTATGCCTTCCTTTCGCTTGCGATACCATTTTTCCTTCGCTTAAATTCGCGTAATGAGCTAGGTCATTATCACGAAATAGTGCTCAGGCCGAAACGATCCGGGGCCTAACCGGCGATATTTGGAATTATTGCGCCAAAGTCCGGCC
>CACYCS010000150.1 GCA_902773005.1 uncultured Erysipelotrichaceae bacterium | reverse complement strand
TCGAAATTCTTTGCGGTCATGAGGTGGTTGGTGGTGCCCCAATTGCCAAGCCCGCAGATATAGGCCTTCTTTTCGCTAGTTAGGTTTTGGGTGCGGGCGGCGAGATCTTTTGTCGCAGTATTGATATAGGATAGGAGCGCGTTCGCTTTTTCTTCGCGCCCGATGACTTTTCCGATCAGGGAGATGCTATCGAGTGCTGCCTGGTCAAACACGCCTTTCGTACCGTATTTGAGGGTGATGACGGGGATGCCAAGCTGCTTTTGGAGCGCATCGGCCTTTTCGACGTCTTCGTATTCGCTTATGACGAGATCCGGCTTGCAAGAGAGGATCTTCTCCGCTTCTGCCGCTTGTGCCGCTGGCCCGCCTTTCCCACAGGAAGCTAGGCCCCTAAAGGAATCTTGGTTCGCGATGAAATAAGGCCTTGCAACCCCGTCGAACATCGCAGGGCGGCCTTCCGCATCAAGATTATCGATGTCTTCGACGCCTGCTAGCCAAGAGGTTTCGCCGACATAGGAATACATGCGAAGCGCTCCGGCGCCGATGCAAACGATCTTGCGATAGCCTCCCGCTTTGATCTCGACTTTGCGGCCATTGGCGTCCGTAATGCTAGCGATAGCGACGGAATCGGACGAAGCCTTAGCACCTCCGCAAGATGCGAGCATCGCTAAGCTTAAGAACGCGAGGATTGCTTTTCTTTTCATATCCATTAGTCTCCAAAATGTATGTAGTCGCGGTTATTTCCTTTGTGGATTTCCGCGTGCACACCATAAAGATTTTCCATCAGTTCTGGGGTGATGGATTCCTTGTCGCCTTCCGAGATGATCAAGCCATCCTTCAGGCAATAGAATTTGTGTCCGATCCCTAACGCCAAATTGACGTCATGCATCGCAATCAAAACGATGAGGCCCTCGGAGGTTATGTCTTTGATTTCCTTTAACAGGAGCATTTGGTTCGCGATGTCTAGGCTTGATGTAGGCTCATCGAAGACGATCGCCTTTGGCTTGCCGACGAGAGCTCTCGCAATCATGACTTTCTGCGCTTCGCCACCAGAAAGCTCGTTGGCGTTTTTCGCTGCCAAAGGCTCTAGGTGAAGGCGCTTAATGACTTCCATCGTTTCATCGGTATCCTCTTTTGATGCGGCGTATCCGAAAATGGGTAGCCTGCCTAGCAAGATGGTTTCATAGACGCTTAGCGAAGGGAGTTCCGCCTTTTGTGGAACATAGGCTAGCAGCGATGCTCTTTCGCGGATAGAGGAAACGGCCTTTCCGTCAAAGATAATGGACCCCTGTCGCGTTTTGATGGCTCCAACCGCTCCTTTGATGAGGGTGGATTTCCCTGAGCCGTTCGGCCCAAGCAGCACCGTGGTCTCGCCTTCTTTTAGACGAAGCGATACGCCCTTAACGACTTCGCTTCCCTTGCGATAGCCAATATGGAAATCCCTTAGTTCAAGCATTCGGGCTCTCCTTTTTTTGCAAAGATCAGATATAGGAAGAACGGCGCTCCGATGATGGAGGTGACTGCTCCAACGGGAACGCTAGAACCTCCTGCGAAAGTGCGGGCGAGCGTATCCGCGAAAACTAGAAGCAATGAACCGGATAGAATGCTTGCGGGAATGAGGTAGCGGTGGTTACTGCCAAGGATCCGCCTCATCGCGTGTGGGCAGATGATCCCAATGAATCCGATGAGTCCAATCCGCGATACCGACACCGCGGTAAGCAAAGAGGCAAGAAGCAATGAAATGAAGCGAATCCTACCGACGTTCACGCCGATGCTTCTTGCATAGCCTTCCCCACCAAGCATCGCATTATATTTCCAGGAAAGGATGAAGAAGAATATGGCGGATGCAAATAAAACGACGGCCATGATGATGCAATCCGTGTAGGTGGCGCGTCCTAAATCGCCGAAGCTCCAAACGACTGCTGCGCTTAGTCCGACGTCAGTCGCGAAAAACTGAAGGAAGGTCGTTAGCCCGGTCCAAACCGCGCCTATGGCAATGCCAGCCAAGACGACGACGTTTGGCGAGAAGCGGCGGATGGTCGATAAACCCAAAACCAAAAGGACGGAAATGACCGCAAATAGAAGCGCCATCGAGGATGCGAGGAACGGATTGACGGAACCAGGAATTGCATTTGCGTTATTTCCAGTGGCAAGCGTTCCTCCCGAAAGGACGATAATCGATAGGTTTGCACCAAATACAGCCGCGTTAGTAACCCCCAAGGTGGAAGGGGAAGCCATGATGTTTCCTAGATTCGTCTGCATGAATAAGCCGGCAAGCGACAACGAGGCTCCGGCAAGTAGACCCGCAAGGATGCGGGGCAATCTTATTTGCTGCACGATTCGGACGGATGTCGGGTCGCCACTTCCAAATAAAGCTTGGAAAGCTTCTCCAACTGGCAAAGAACTTGAACCGACCAGTAGCGCCCAAATGGACGCGCCGAGGCAAAGAAAGAGCAAAACGGCAAGGGCGATGATCCTTGTCGCATTTGCTTTAGCGAATCCCTTTTCCATTGGGATTGGAGTACTTTCTCTCATACGCACGCATTATACATATGTATGTGGGATAACAAAACAAAAATTCGATTAATGTTCGATTTAAAAAAACAAAATATGGAAATATAATTCGAACATTGTGTTTGAATGTAATATAATCAAGTCCATGGGAAGAACAGAGAAATCATTTGCGGCCATCCATCAGGGTTTGGAACGGCTATTGCTCCAAAGCGATTACGAAAGCATCAGCGTAAGCGATATCATCGATGAATCGAAAGTTGCTCGCTCAACTTTCTATGCGCATTATCGATCGAAGGATGACGTCCTGACCGAACTTACAAACCACATCTTTGAGCACGTCTTTTCCTCTAACCTCAAGAAGGAGAAGGAGCACGATTTCTCACATAGCCCTGCCTTTGATTACCGTCACATCGTCATCCATACCTTCTGCCACTTCCACGAGGACAAGGCCTTGATAGGCGCGATATTCCGCTCAAGCGCCTCTCACATTTTCACGGAGAGCCTTCGCGAGAAATCGCTCCCTCTCATTGAGGCCATCTATTCCCTTGATCCCACATTCATGGAAGGGGCCCCGAAAGAGATTGCAATCGCGATTCTGCAGGGGGCTTTCATCGATTTACTGAAAAGCTATACTACGACGGAGCGGCAGGAGACTCCGGAGGAGATGGCTGGCTTCTTTTTTAAAATCCGCTTCCCGTTAGCCTAACAAAAAAACTCGCACGTTCATCCCGGTGCGAGTTTTTTGATGCCTTATTTCTTCGGGCTTAGCTTCAGAATTACTCCACCGACGAAATAGAGGAATGGGAAGATCATCGACGGTATGTATGGCAGCATGTCGTTGAATCCGGTGAACTGTCCGCTCTGGAATCCTTGGACGAAGAACCAGACCATGATGCCAATGCCAACGAGGCACAAGATGAAGGTCAAGAATCCGATGTTGCCTCTGATTGCGGCGATGACGGCGAACAGCCCGAGCAAGCACCAGAATCCGTTGCTTATGATGCCGATTAGAGCGCTGAATTTGTTAGGATAGGAAGAGAAGTCGCCCCAGCCGGCTTTGTTCAGCAAATCGATGTGCTGAAGCAAAACAGGGATGTTCGATGCGAACAAGCCGATGGCGACGACT
>CACYCS010000149.1 GCA_902773005.1 uncultured Erysipelotrichaceae bacterium | reverse complement strand
TTTTGTAATCTACTGCCAGGTTCTCGAATTCGGTCCCGGCGATCAGTTCGGCGAGTTTCATGGACCTAGAATAATTGCTATCCGTTTACTTGTCAATACTTGTCAAAAAACTTGTCAATACTTGTCAAAATACTTGTCAATACTTGTCAAAACTTGTCAAAAAGTAAGTAAAGCTTGATTGCTTCGCCATTTCTTCGGCGGCTTGGAAAGTATTTGAACGCTACATGTTTTAGTGTCTTTGCCCGCATCGCAATGCCATCGGCACTTTTCTCATTTTAGGCCGATTTTGCACCATGGTTTTATCACGAGTTTTGAGGTTTTTTGCTCATCGCCAGCCATCATTAACTCTAGGAAGAGCAGATCGTTATTCAGGCTGGGTACCAAATAAAAGATGCGTCCGCATAGAAGGCGGTTTAAGTTGTCCCTAGCGGCCCACATAATAAAGGCGCGGCACTTTTGCGCCGCGCCAACAGAGAAATCAACGGAGTCTATTCGAGAGTTTCCGAATATAGTTCGCCGGTGACAGTGGAAGAATTTTCAACCACGCCAACGAGATATCCACCAACGTTTTTGCTTCCGGTGGCACTCAAATTCGCAGCCAAAGCGGAAGTTTCCCCAATACGAATGGATGCCGTCGAAAGCGTTTTGCAAAGGAGAACGTTCGCTCTGGTCAAACCAACGATTCCGCCGACGCTATGGGTTCCACCGACATCGCCGTCGTTTGTGCATTCTTTGATTTCGCTGGTCGCGAGGTTCTTGCGTTGCAATCCCACGATGCCGCCGACATAGGCCACGCCTTCGATGGTTGCGGTATTATGGCATCCTTCGATTTTCACTTCGAAGGAGGCTGCGGTACCCGATGACCCAAGGATGCCACCCGTGCCGTTGCTTGCGCCGGTAACGTTGCCATTATTCTCGCAATCTTTGATTAAGAAATCGCGCTCAGTCACGTCTTTTATGATGCCGACTTGGCCAGCGATTCCGCCAGTAGCTTCGCCGTCAGAGACAATTTCTCCATCGTTGGTGCAGTTGATGATCGTGACAGAGGGGTTGTGCTCATTGGGTAAGGTTGATGCGATGGCTCCGGCATTGGTGTTGCCGAAGATTCCTCCCGTGCCAAGGCCAGCCGAGCCTTCTCCAGTTGTCGAAACGGTTCCGTAATTGGTGCAGCTTTCAATCCGCAAGTCGCCGGAATATGCATGACCGACGATACCGCCATTAGCAACACCAGAGCTTAAGATATCGGCGCGGTTAATGCAATTTTTGATGGTGGTCGTCCCGAACGTCGCGCCCGCGATGCCGCCGACTTGCTTTCCGCCTGTGATGGTTCCGGAGACGATTTCGCATTGCTCAATCGTCGCATCGAACGCCCTGGCAACGATGCCTGCGATGCGCTGGGTCGTGCCGGTGATTGTGACATTTTCAAGCTTCAGGTTTTTGACGGTTCCTCCCGTGATTCGCGAGAATAGAGCCACGGCATCTTTCGCCGATTCCGTTCCAGCGGCGTTTTTGGTTTTCCTGAAATTGGCGATCGTATGTCCTTGCCCGTCGAAAGTGCCGGAGAATGGCCGTTTATCATCGTTGCCGATGCAATCGCCGAACTCAGTTTCTTCATCGAGTTCAATATCCTCGCTTAACACGATCGTCTTCCCTTCGAAGGAATCGTGGTTCGCGGAGCTATTGACTGCCGCACGGAAGGCGACGAGATCCTTTTGGGTTGCGATGATGTAGGGATCCTCTTCGGTTCCGAACCCTTCTACCCCATATTGGCCATGCTCATCGTCGAAGATGTCGTCGGGGTCAGCAATCTCGTAGACCGGCTCCTCCGCACCTTCCTCACGCACATCGATGAAATACTGGTTGCATTGATCGCAATAGGCATAGGCAATGTTATGGGACGAGAAGGTATAGGCTTCTTCGTGGACTTCGTAATTGTGTCCGGTGGGCTCTCCATAGACGAATGTCTTGGTCGTCGAAAAAGACTCGCGATCATGTTCGCAGACATAGCCATATACTGCCGGTTCAGTGCAGGTTGCGGGCGAAATGAGGTTCGCGTCGTTATCCAAAATGATCTCAAGGGTATATTCGTGATGGGTTTCGACGGTGAATGCCAAATTCGGATCATTGCTCGGCGCGCCGCAGATGCAGGACTTGTAATAGGTGTTGGTTACTTCGCAACCTTCGTTGAATTCGCCGACGAGATAGGCGGGGTCTACCACTTCTTGATCGAATACGTGCTCTGCCCTCTCGACTCCGTCGCAGACGGAACAGACATGGTAATGATCGCCATGTTCGGGATCGTTGATCCATGGGCCATAATCGTGGTCGTCGAGCTCACCGTATTCTGCTCCGCAAACTTCGCAGACGGCGCGATGGGCGCAATCGCTTTCGCCACCGCGATGATGCTCTTTCTCGGTCTCTTCCCCGCAGATTGAGCAAACCCTCCAGTGGTCGGTCTCATCGTGCTCCCATTCGCCATATTCGTGCTCATGAGTCGAAGATTCTTCTTCGTGGTGCGAATCCGACGAAGGGGCTGCTTCGGAAGCAGAATCATGATGATGACTACTTTCTTCAGGCGCCTCGGACGCGGATTTCACGGGGCTTGAAGAGGATGCTGCGGGTTGACCGCCTCCGCATGAAGCGAGGGCAAACGGCAATGCGACCAGCAGCACTTTTAAATTATTGAGTCGTTTCATAGGTTGTTACCTCCTAAATAGTTATTCTGAAACGATGACATTTCGATATGCCCCTTTGCAGCGGTAGGAATATAGCGCCGCCGCGCCAAGGGGGAAGGCAAGGGGATCGCTGGCGCGGAAGAGAAGTTTTCCGTCGCGACATATCTCGAAGCAATTCCCGCGAATCCTCAGGCAATAGTGATGGTATTGGCCAAGATCCGCATTGATGTCGAAGGATGAGATATCGTAGGATTTGACGTCCCCGAAGTTATAGCGGCTCAGCACGACTTTCGTGGGTTTGACTTGCAAATAGTATCCTTGGATATGGGTATTCGCGTCCTTGAAGTCCTGTTTCGGAACATCGCTATAGGCATAATTGTTCTGGCGAAGCATCAAACCGATGGAGCCTTTTTCCTCCGTCACCGAATCGAGGCGGATGTCGGCTTCGATGGTTGCGTCGCGAAGATGCTGATTCGAAATCCAAGCAAAGTCTCGCCGACCCTCTACTAGAAGCTCTCCCGCTTCTTCGAAAAGAGCATATCCCCCAGTGATTGGGTGAATGTCGCCTAGACCTTTGGAGAAATCGTTTGTGCTAGCAACCGGTTCGGCAAGAGGCGAAAGGGAAAGTGAGACAAGAACGAATTCGCTTTCAAGCGAAACGATTGTCAGAATATGGGGCCCCGCAGGGACTTTCCCATGCTCAACATAGATCTTGACGATGTCCTCTTCCGTTTCGAACGCCTGAGGAAGGACAAGGGGTTTGGGCTCCTCATCGTCAATTGCGATGGCAATCCGCTTGCCTAGTTCACCCTTAGGAAGAACTAGCACAACGCCATATCCGTCGTCCTCTTTGACGAATATTCGATAGCGCGCGTATTCATAAGGCTTCGCAAAGCGGATGCCATTGCTATAGGAATATTCGGATTTCAGTTTGGATAACGGGAACAATGGGTTCGATAGCATCGAATCGTCCTTCGAATATAGAGTCGCTGGGATTTCGGCGAGAGCTTGCTTATATTCATGCTCATCAGAGCTGCCGTTGGCCTCTTCGGAGAAGGCAGAATAGCCGATATCGATGGAATCGTCGCTTATCTCGTAACCAATCCTCCCGATTCCGATAGCGGCCCCGACCGAGACCTTGAGGAGGTTATTGAAATATACGTTCAGGGTCCCGTCGTAAGCGACGCGAATCGTTTGAAGATCGGAATAAGAATAATCCCAGCGAAGGCTTCCTTCGCCAAGTATTGTTCCCTTACCGTCCACCACCTCTTGTGCAACGATGCGATGGCCCGGGAAATCGAAATCCACATAGCAATAGTTGTCTTGATTTTGATAGGCGAAAAGCAATTTGGCGCGACCCGCGACATTGAATTCGGCCGTGAAGCAACCTTTTGGCATCGCTTTCGATACGTAGCGGTTTCCTTCTTTAACGAATCCTTCGCCATCATAGGATTCGAATGCAGGACGTCTAGGAAGAACGGATCCTCTGAGATTCTGAACGGAGGTCATGACGCCATCCCGGATCAACAAGCGATCGATATTGAACGAGCGGTGCGTCATGCCGTCTTCGTAAAGGGCGTCAAGATTGTGGTAGCAAATGTAATGGCTATCGAGGTCTGGTCCCATGAAGTTGATCGAATGCCCCAAACCGACATGGCCCTCGTCTCTGTCGCAGTTGAGAAGGACGACGCGCGATGCGCCGCGAATGAAGGAATCTGCAACGGTTTGGATATTTGTTTTGTCGATTCCCTTGGCGACGGAATAGATAACCTGATAGCCAGGGGTTTGGTAATGGCATCCGGTATAAGTGAGGAAGATATAGCCTCCGACCTTGGTGAAGCCAGGGCCTTCGGTCCATGCGCCAGTGCCGTCGCTGCTTTTGATCAAAGCGCCTTCGCCGAGCTGTTTCATCGAATCGTCGATCTCGTGGACGGTGATTCCAAAAGGCGTCGCATGGGCGAAATAGATTCTTTCATCGTCGTCGATGAGGAGCGTGCCATCGATTCGGCGGTCGATCTGCTCGGTATGTGCCTCAAAAGGCCCTTCTGGATTGTCGGCGACCAAGATCCTATGGCCACGGAATTCGCTTACCGCAGCAGGGCCTGGCGAAATGATCATGTAGAAGCGGCCGTTGATGTAGTAAACCTCAGGCGCATAGGCGTTTTGGGTGTAGCGCCCGTTATCGTCTTTGTCGGAAATGACATAACCTAGCGGAAGGCCCTTGCCTTGGCAGGGTTCCCAATCCAATAGGTTCCTTGACTTCCATGCGCGCAAGCCATAGCTATCGAGTCCGCTGGTGGTGACGTAAAGATAGTACACGCCATTAAAGCGCATGATGTAGGGATCGGCGCAGCCAGTCGGGAATTGGCCTTTCACACACGAGGAATTGAGCCCCCCGTTATCGAAATCGTCAAAGCGGATGTTGTCATAGGTCTCGATGACTTCATTGACTTTGTGCCCTTTGATGGACTTTAGTTTTTCAATATTGATTTCCATATTGCACTCCTTAACGTTCGGATTGAACTCTTAGATTCTCGTATCGAACTTCCGCGCCGGTAGTGAATACCCCAGCGCCACCGCAAGAATAAGCTAGCGGATCAACGCAACCGAGGAGGTGTTCTCCGTCAAGGAACGTCTCGATCGAATTGCCATGGGCTTTGACGAGGACCTCATGTTTCTTTCTAATCTCGATGTCTTTGTCCACGGTTGCCAAAAGGGAATAATGCTGGGCATCGCCGTCAAGACGATATAGGTCAGCCTTTCGGGAGGTGAAAGCCAGGTAGTACCCCTGCACGCTATAGAAGCGGGCGTTCCACATCGTCAGGTCGCTGAAGCCGGAGAGGTAATCGCGATACGAAACATAATTGTTGGCGCGGAAGATCAATCCGGCCTGCTTGGATTCGGCGAAGATCGAATTGCTGCCGGTCAAGGTAAATTCGACAGCCATCGCGAAGTCGCTCAGCCCGTTTTCTGAGGTGAGGGCGATGTTGCGCTGGTTGTCATTGGAGACCATTTGGCCGTCGATGAATTCCCATTGCGAATCCGAGGCGAAATAGAGGCCGCGGACGTTTTTCTCATTCGCAAGCGACACGTTGATCCCATAATTCGGCTCTGCTTCCTTGACAAAGCGATAACTAATGAATGATATCGGCTCAAGCGAACTTTGAATTTTGACCTGATGTAGGCCCTTCTCGATGACGAAATCCCCTATTCTGACCGAAACGACTTCATTTTCATTGGCTTTGAAATCAGGAATCGCGAGTTCCACATCCTTTCCGTCATCGATTTCAACAATAAGGGCTTTCCCAAGGTTAGAGGAATCGAGCAAGAGTTCTAAGGAATAGCGCCCGCCTTCGCGGAAATCGGCGAGATAGCGCACGTAATCATAGGGCGTTTGCAGCGAAAGTTCGCCGACGCCTTCGCAAGGTGCATCATTGCGATATCGAACGCCGCTTTCGCCCCTTAGCAATGACGGTTGAGTGTTTTCGAATAATTTTGAATCAGCGTAGTCCTTGGCCGGAACGGACAGGCTTGCATACTTAGCTTCGCGCTCATCGGAAAGCCCACGAGCGGAATTGGATAGACACGTGTATTCGATTTTGAGCCCGTCTCCAACTTTATATCCGACTTTTCCTCCGGATAGTTCAACATCAAAGTCGGATAGCTTGAGCGAATTCTCAAAGTGGATGTCGAGTTTTCCTTCTCGGTAGGCAATACGAATGGAATGAAGGTCCTCGTTAGAGAAATAATGGTAGAACTCCACTTCCTTCAGCGTAGTGTCTTTTCCTTCTTTCACCTTGTGAAGTGAGAAAGAAGAACCCATGTCCGCGGATAGGTATGCGTAATCCGTGGGGGACGTGTATGCAAATACTAATTCTGAATGCTGCGCGTTGCGGAAATTGAACTCAGCGGAGAACGTCTCTTCTGAAACGCCATCCAATAGCAAGAAGTCCCCTTCTTCGCTAAGCTCATCGGCCGAATAAGCGGAATCGGCAGGAAGCTTCGGAACGATCGAGCCGAAGCGATTATGGGCAGCGCAGAGGAGGTCGCCGTCTGCGAAAAGGCGATCAATATTCATGCTGTAACGCTTTTTGAGATTGTTGTCGATGCAATCGTAAGCGAGGTAATAGCTATCCAAATCCGGCCCGAGGACGACGGAAGGATGGCCTAGCCCGACGAAGCCATTGCGCTCGTCGGCGTTGAGCATAAGACGATTCGTTGCGCCTTTGCGGAAGGAAGAAGCGAGCCCCGATGGGGTTTCATCCGTCCAGCCATCGCTTACGGCGTAATTCATTTGGTAACCATCGGTCGTGCTATATCCGGAAGAATAAAGCAGATAATACTTCCCCATCCTTTCAAACACAGCGGGTGACTCGGCAAATAGGCCTGGGTATTCCTCGGTTCCGCGTACAGAGGTCTCGGTCTCGATAATCGAGGAGATATTCTCCATCGTCGATACGTTGATCCAATCTTTATGGGCGGTGAGAAAATAAGGATTCTCATCAGGATCGAATACAAGGGTGCCGTCATACGTCGAATCAATCGCAGCATTCGTTAACGCCACAAACGGGCCTTCTGGCGAATCGCTTCGCAATACGAAATGCCCTTTTCCTCCCGAATAGGATTCGAACATGTAGAAAGCACCGTCGTAATAATATACTTCCGGGGCACGGGCATTCAGGGTCGCGCCTACGGTATGGGCGACCACGTATCCGTCTTTCTGAGCACCGCCATCAACCTTCGACCAATTCACAAGGTCCAAGGATTTCCACGCGCGAACGCCGCTGACATTGCCGTCTCCACCAGTCGATGAATAAAGATAATAGACTCCATTGTGCCTAAGGATATAAGGCGAGGACAGCCCGTAATTTTCCCATTGGTTTTCTAGTTCGGAATTGCCGTTATGAAGGTAGTCGTTGAAAGCATCGTTATCATAATAGGCGACATCATAATTCTCTTTGCTCCCCGCGCTTTCCGGTCGCGCAGTCGGGACGATGGATGAGCTTCCGCCACCGCTCGAGGCGCAAGAGGCAAGAAGAAATCCGCCTACGAGAAGAATGGTTTTGATTCCTTTTCCGTTTTGCATAGCGTTTTCCTTTCTTACTCCTCGGCAGGGGTTACATTCAGCTTACGAATCAATCCGTTCGTATCGTTCGATCCAAAGCCAAGATGCCCTGCGGAAAATGCGGTGGGATCTTCATGGGAGAAGAGGAGGGTCTCATCGCGATAGACTTTGAGGAGATTCGACTCCATTGTGATTTTGAAGACGCGGAAATCGCCAATTGTATTAGGAAGATCAAGCACTCCAAGCGTTTCCCCGTATCCATAGTTATGTTTCACGAGCCTGGTCTGGTATTGCGAGACTTCCAATGAATACCCAATAAGGCTTTCGTCATTGTCGTAACTTGAGGAGGCGAAATCGCTGCAACGGAAGCTCATGCTGACGAATCCAGAAGTGGATACGCCTCCTAGGAAGCCGATCTCAGCCGAATACGTGAAATCCGTGATCGTCCCATCGCCAACATAGGCAAAGCACCTCGCGCCCTCGTAGGTTTCGTGAGCCTTATACGATGCGTTCAGGCGGAAATCGGTCACATAGAAGATGCCTTTATCCGCGTAATCCTCCAACGAGGCGTTGAACAAAGGAGAATCCGAAGAGACTTTGACGAGGCGAACCGAGACAATGCGAAGCAAATCGGATGAGAGATTCTCGATCAGCAATTCGTTCACCCCTGCAATCGCATCGGTTTCAACGGTGATGGTGCGGACATAGCCACGTTCCCCAATCGGATGGGTTTTGTAAATCAGTTCATCGCCTTCGCCAAGTCGGATACCCATGGTCGATCTATGATTACCAAACGAGGCGTTATATGTGATTTCGACGCCATAGCGCCCTGCTTCTTTCACATCTAGCGCAAAGCGGGCGTAATCTTTTGCGGAAGAAAGATTCAGATATAACGAGCCATAAAGGTCCTCGCGATCATCGTCAATGACACCGAGTGGGAGTTCGTGATCGAGCCGCGATTCCGCTTGCAGGCAGGCCCCAGCATAAACCGTCGACTCCGCCATCTTAGGCAAAGATTGACAAGCCAAACGCGAAGAGGAATTCACGAATGAGGTCGCGCCGATATAAGCATCGTCGTCTTTCCCGTATCCGATCTTCCCTTGAGGCTGGCGGCGCAGCGCCATATTGGAAACGAACCGTCTACCATCGATCGTAATCGAAAGGCTGTCATCGAAGCAAATCTCGACTTCATGGACGCCTTCGACAATTTCGAATTCGCCTAACTCCGTCTCAAGTCCATTCTCCATGAGGTAGAACGAGGCCTTGCGATTCTCGTCATCGAAATCGATTCGATAGTGATTGTTTTTGGTCTTGTACCCGAAATACACGCTTTTGGCGTTTTCGAAGCAAAAAGATGCCGTAAAGGCAGCGCCCGTCTCTTTCTCACTCAAAAGCAGATCGCCAAGTCCGCTAGGAACGCTAATCAATTCTTGAGAGCCAAAGAAGGAACGCTGATCTCGATGGGCGATCGAGATATTCGCGCCCGATAAAGCGATTGGAGCAAAGTTGCATCTTCTGACGCTGGAGGACATATAGCTTGTGTAAACCGCGCAATAGGACGAAAGGTCAGGCCCTTGCACGATCTGAACGTCGCCAAGTCCGCGGGAGCCGTTCATTTCGTCAGCATTCAAAAGCAATGGGCCATTGCCTTGCTGGAAGAAGGAATCGGCTAAGGATTGGCTGGAAGAATAGTCCGGGTTGATTGCAGATACTAGGTAGCTGCGGTAACTCACGAGATGTTCCTTTTGCGAGGAATAAGTGAGGTAAGCGGTCCCGTTTATGTCAGCAATGAACGGGGAATCGGCGATGGCAATAGCGCCGGCATAGGCTGGAAGAGCGGTTGCTTGAACGACTGTGCGAGAAGAAGCATCGATACTAAGCGGGGTGGGCATCTCATAAATCTCCACCGCTTTCGCTCCGCCAAGAAGCATGAATAACTTCCCGTTTGGCGCCAAGAAAGGGTGGCCAAGGTAATTGGAATCGAAATTGAGCTTGCCTTTCGGGGCGAACGGCCCTTCGGGTGAATCCGACGAGAAGACGACATAGCCTTCTGCGGATTTGAAATAGAGCAGGAACTCATCCCCGACTCGGATCACCTGTGGCGCCTGCGCGCCATAGGTCGCCTTATCTTTGGTGACGTAGCCTAGTGGGAACCCGGCTTTCGTAGCGAAATCCCAATGGATGAGGTCCTTGGATTTGAATGCGCGGATCCCAACGCTTGCGCTTGGGGTGGATTGGTAGAGGTAATAGCTTCCGTCGAAGCGGAAAACAGAAGGATGATGAATCCCATATCCATTCCATTGCCCAGCCATCTCGTGGAGACTGTCGTTATCAAAATATGCAGGAGCTGCTTCGATTTCGAGTTCAGGAACCGCCGGATCGCCTTCTGAAGGATTCACATCAGGCCCTGGGGAGTAGGAGGAATCCTCAGGCCTGCCAGGGAAGGAAACTTCTCCTGGAACAGGCGTAAAAGAGGAATCGGCGCTTTCGCTTGAACCGCAGGATGCGAGGACGAATAGAGAACTCGCAAGCAACAAAGCCGTTGTTTTCATGGATTTCATCTTTCTTCCTCCTTTCTTACTCGGTGACGCTCAAAGAGACATAGTTCGATTGATTGGCGAACGAACCGATCTCTTTTCTGTTCGAATTGCCGCGGAATATCCAGGCATCGCCGCTGTTAGTGTAGAAACGAACCGTTGTCTTCGAAGTTTCGCTGACCTCAAAGGCGCACGCGCCAATTGGAGATGAAACGTCTATTGTCGCGCCTTCTGGGGCTCCACCCATCCTAAGCAATTCCTCATAGGTGAAGTTTAGGTGGAAGGTGCGGAATCCCTTATGCATGTCAACGGTCCAATCCGTCTCTGGGACAGGCCTAGCATTCAGCGTGAAGTTTTTGGCAACCCCGTTGTTGTGGGCGGCGTCGCTCCACCACAGCTGGTCTTTCGCGTTGCCCTTTACGTCGGAGGAATTGACATACACAGCCGAGTTGTCGCTATATAGGCGGAGATTGATGTCATATGTCACCTCATTTTTGGGCGCGAGAAGCCACGCAGTGCCGTTGATGCCATCGATATTCAGGACGAGGTTGATCGCCTCGATGCCCGCGATGTTCGTGCTGGTATTGAAATGGGTAGAGAAATCGCCATCGACCGTCACATCCATCGATATGCCCTGGCTATTTCTGGAATAGGTCATATAGACCCGGTCAGCATTGTTCGGAATGTCTTCAGAAGTCGCTCCATTGATTCCGTGATAGTAATAGAGGAAATCGGATGCTTGGTTTTTGTTTCCGAAGCGCGCATTCCCCTGTGCGTCGAAGCGAAGATACGTCGCAGTGGATTCGCAGGCAATCTCGCCGTCAGGCGCCACCGCATCCCCGATCGCGCTCTTTTGCTCATATACGCCATCGAAAAATGACACCGCCGCCCCTATCGTTTCAGAAGGATCGATTCCCAAAGTGGAGAAAGGAATCGCCATCTCTGTTGCGCAAAGGACTCCCGAACCGCGAGAAGAGGTCACACCGTGAATCGTTCCGAAAGGCATGAAATTAGATGCGGCGGCATCATAATGAAGGATCTCCGCCGACTCTCCCCCTCGATAGTCGATTCGGAAATCTCCATCTCCATAATCCCCGCCAAAAGAGGAATACTCTCCGGTATTAAGGTGAAGCGAAAGGACCTCAGGGTCACGGATTTCGTATGGGGAAGCTACTTTGAAATACAAAGAATCTTCGCGTCTAGATATTCCGCCATCGACGTAATTTCTAAGCAAGCTCGTCTTGGTCGGGCGGGCCAGAGTCGTGATTTTGCGAGACAATTTGATCGTTCCCGCATCCATCGAACCCTTTGGAAGAGTAATCTCCACGGTTTCGTAGTCGGACTTCGAAATCAATAGCGTATTCTCGGAATTCGAATACACGGGTATCGCGAATGAGCCTGTCGCGTCGGTTATGACTTTCGTTTGCTCGTGCCCAAGTAGGCGTACCGAGAATCCCGAAAGGGAGCTTGCAAATGCTGGGGCAACGCTTCCTATTGCCTCCTGCGTGGATGAGCCCGTCGGAATGAGCGTGAATTCCTGAAAATACTCGGCACCGTTGGCGGCGATGAGATTCGCCGAATCAAAAGTCAGCGTGTAATTGATCAAGCCGTTGCGGGATGCGGTTACGATGAAATCGTCGGTAGGAACGATTCCCTCGTAGCTGAAATAGCCATGCTCATCCGTGCGGCGGGAAATGATCTTCGCGGGGCTCTTGGAATAATGGCCACTGATCGAAGCGTTCTCAATCGGATTGCCCTCTTCGTCGCAAACGCGTCCCATGACGGTGGGCAGGCTCTTGTCGAGTTCATTGAATGCCGATTTCGTGAGGAAACGGTCATCACCAGTCAAGACGATGAATCCGTCCGGTACATCCGCGTAAGGGATTTTGAATGTCGAGTGGCCAGACATGCCTTTTCTGGTGCGGGTCGCGGTCACGTCGTTGAGCGAAGAATGGACGAAAGCCATCCCCAGTGGCGTATTGCGGTCAGCTTCCCCCGCTATCGAGGCATAGGGAATGCGGTATTCGAGGCAATACCCCTCGTCGATTTGGGTATTGTCATTAGGTATGGTGTTGGGCTTGAGCTTTGTTTTGAGCGATCCGCCAAAGCCGATTTCCTTCGAGGCGAAGACCGTCCCATTGCCCCGGAGAACTTTCGAGAATCCGGAGGCGCCCAGATAGATCTTCAAATCATCCTCTCGCGGCGCGATGCCACCATCGAGAAGGCAATCGATTGAGATTTCGACGCCATCTTCATCTTGCGCGTTGTTCGATCCTATTGCCCTTTTCGTGACATATGGGTCGATGATGTCGAAAAACATGTAAAGAGCGCGCTCGCCATGGTAAGTGTAAAGGCGACAATCGTATCCTTGGCTCGTCGATTCGACGCCGAACTGGAGAACGGATTCCCCGTAAGCCGCATCGTATTCGCCATCCAAGATAATCTCTTTGTCACCGATATCATTCGCGGCGAAATCAAATTGGTCATCCCCAGCAATCTTGGAGGAATCATATTTCACATAGGTTGCGGAAGCGGCGGCAACGGTCGTTAAGGCGATTCCTTTGGCAAGGGAAGGAAGCGAGCCAGCGATCTTTTTCAGCAAAGCAAATTCAAGCATCTTCTCACTCCTTTACCCTTTCACGGCGCCGATCGACATCGATTTGATGAAGAATTTCTGCAGGATGAGGTAAACGATAACCATCGGCAAGCAGCTAAGGACGGCGCCCGCGAAAACGACGGTCTGTGATCCGCTGCCCATGAAATCCTTGTTGAGGGCAGCCATCATGACCTGCAGCGTCTCGAACTGCGAGTTCTGCAAATAGATGGATGGGGCGAAGTAATCGTTCCAAATGCCCATGAACCAGAAGATGTCCTGAGCGGCGATGGCCGGAAGCAAAAGCGGGAGCATGATCTGTACGAACATGCGAAGCGTCGAGCAGCCATCGATCTTCGCGGCTTCGAATAGTTCGGAAGGAATCCCCTTCATGTACTGGATGAAGAAGAACATGGTGCCAACATGGATGAGTAGATGCGGCACGATGAGAGGGTATAGCGTCCCATACCATCCGATGGCCTTATAGGCGATGAATCGCGGCATAAGGAGGACGGCTCCAGGCACCATCATTCCGCTAAGGAGGAAGAGGAGCCAGAACATCTTGTGGCGGAGCTTCAATTTGGCAAAGGCGAAAGCGGACATCGCGGCGAAGAAAGTGCCGATGGGAATAACCGCAACGACGATAATCAGAGTATTACGATACCCAAGGAGGAGGTTCTCGTTGACGACGACGCGGACGTAGTTATCAAAATTGAACCAATTCTCGGGGAACATATGCGCGACGTGCTGCATGTATTCGTCCGAGGTACGCAGGGAGGAAAGAACCATGAAGATGAGCGGAAATAGAACAACGAATGAAAGGAAGGCGAGAACGAGGTTCGCGACGATTCCGCCGACGATGCTCTTGATCTTGTCGCGCCTATCGCGAATGTCCTTCTCCGTTCTTTCTTCCGGAGCGCGCTTTTTCGGCTGGGGGGAAGCGCTTACAATAGGGTTCCTCAGCACTGTTATATCTACGTATCTCATATTACAGATCCAATACCCATTTATTCGAAAGACGGAACTGCACCACCGTGATCGACATGATGACGATGCCAAGGAGAATGGCGGCAGCCGAGGCTAGCCCGTAATTGTTTTTGTCTATGCCGTAATTCCGGATGAAATAGACGACGGTCGAAATATCGCCATTGGCGAAGACCGCGGAATCGGCATAGCTTTGCAAGGCCCCCGACATTCGCATGATAAGCAGATAGAAGGTGACAGGCGTAAGCATCGGGAAAGTGATGTGGGCGAAGCGCTGAACGCCATTCGCGCCATCCATTTCCGCCGCCTCGTAATATTCCTTTGAGATATTGCACATCGAGGCATAATAGAGAATCATCGCGCTGCCCATGCCGTTGATTGAATTCTTGATGATGACGGCGATGGTAAGCGGAACCCTTTCCTTGGTCCACTTGACCGCGATGTCGAAGACGCTATTGATTACGCCTTGGGAGTTTGGGGTCGGGCCATATAGGAATATGACGCGCCAGATGATGTTCGCGGCAACGGCTGAGCAGACCGTCGGGAGATACAGCAAGATTCGGAAGAGGGTGTTCGTCTTCTTGCATCCTTTCGAATTCGCTAGCGTCGCGCAAAGCAAACCCAGGAAGATGGCGATTGGGACTTCGATGATGAAGCACACCGTCGTGAGGCAGCTCGTCAAGAAGTTATAGCCGTTGATTGAATTTGGATTAAGAAGATCCAAAAAGTGATCAAATCCCCTTAGCGTATAGGTGAACGTGTGAATATTGAAGTCGCCGAACGCAAGGACTAACGCCACCAAAAGGGGGATAACGGTGAAAATGCAGAAACTGATGACCGGAGGCAAAATGAAGAGAAAGGCAGTGCGGCGCTCGCTTTTCAGGAGTTTGTTCGCCTTTTTCTTCTTGCGCTTTTGCTTTGGGCTGAACCCGACCTGCGACAATTCGAGTTCGTTTACAAATGTCGACATGCTATCTCCCTAATTTGGCATTCGAATCATTGATTCGGGATTGCAAGATATCTTTGTAAGCCTCGACGAGGCGAGCGCCGGTCATATCGTCATCGGCCCAGAAGCGGGTCCTCTTGACGGTATTGTTCCAGTCGTCTTTGAATTCGTTGGTGAGAATCCGAGTCTCTGGCTTGGCGCGCCCGGTAACGAAATCGTTGGGCCCGTCGCCGTTTACGACATCGATAAAAGCGTTGAGATTGCTCGGATTGACGGGGACTTTCTTTCCGGAATAGGTCGTAACCATCCCCTGACCAAAGCGGATGTATTCGTCCGCCATGGATTTGAGGTTAGGAAGTTGAGTGCCCATCTGATACAGCTGTCTTTGCGCTTCTTCGTCGATGGTGAGCCATTTGCAGAACTTAAGCGCGGCCGCCCTTTGCAGATCGGTCGTGGTCGATTTGTTGGAGATGCAGTATCCGGCAGACCCGATCTGGGCGCAGCTCATGCCATCGTCAGCGGTTCCGTATATCTTATCGGCACCTGGCCCATAGGGGACGGGAACCATCTTGACGGCGAAATCCTTCGCCTCCGCGGTGCTTGTGACGCCCCAGAACACTTCGCAATCCCAAGGTCCAAAGAAGGAGAACAGCGAGTTTTTGCCAACGAAAGAGTTATAGCCGCTCGTCGTGTTGGAACCGCTTGCGCCAGCCATAAGGCCATAGGTGCTAGCAAGCGAATGCATGAAGTCCAGCGCATCGGCGAATTGAGGCTCTTCGATGCGAGAGGCAGAGCCATCGTCGGTGAAGAAATCCGCGTTGTTGGAGAATATCGCGGCATTAAGTTCGTAGTGGGACAAAAAGAATTTGCCCTGATCGCGCATATAGGGTTGGATCTTCGTGCCGAGCTCAATGAATTTATCCCAGGTCATGGGATTGTTGTCGAGAAGATACTCAGTCCTGATTCCCGCATAGTCTAGCCCTAGCGCCGTGCAGGCTTCCTTCATGAGGTTTTCGTTGTAGCAAAGAGAGAAGGTCGAGATGTCTTTTGGCAAAGCATAAAGTCCGGCGCCATCGGTATTTCCCACGACTTTGGTGGCGGGGTTATACATATAGCGCTCGTAGCCTGATTCCCAAACATCCGCAATTTCGGATTGGGTAACGTATTTTGAGAAATCCCAAACGACTCCATTGAACGCGTATTCATAGAAGTTTGTGTCAGGCATGAAGAAGAGGTCTGGGAGGTCGTTGGACGAATTCGTGAGGATGCTCATGTAGCTCGACGAATCGAAGTTGGAGTACTTCACCTTGATATTCGGGCAAACCTTCGTCGAGAAGGTCTTGGCGATATTGGAAAAGATCTCGTTGGCCGCAAGGCCGCCCCAGGTCCACCAATCGATCTCAACGTCCTCGGTGATTTCGATTTCACCGGTTTTCTCGTTGTACCATTGATCGATGTTTGCGTCCTCAACGATGGAAGCGATGCTGCAGCCAGGAAGGACTCCTACTAGCGGAAAAACGCTTAGAATGGTTAGCCATTTTTTTCTCATAGTGATCTCCAATGAAAAGGTTCGTTTGAATTATTATAATGAAAGCGATTTCAAACCTCAATAATTTTGAAAAATTTTTTCCTATTTCGAGAGTTTTTTTGAAGAAATTGTGTTAATTTATGAAAATTCTTTCAATTTAAATGAGGCCTTTATATAATAAAAGACAACTTGGAAGGTATTTGATATGGCAACCGTCAAATTTGCTAATGTAAACAAGATCTATGACAATAATGTTCAAGCCGTTTTCGACTTCAATTTAGATGTCAAGGACAAGGAGTTCATCGTCCTCGTTGGGCCTTCAGGTTGCGGCAAATCCACCACTTTGAGGATGCTCGCGGGGCTTGAGGATATCTCCTCTGGCGAAATCAGCATCGATGGCACGGTCGTCAACGAAGTCCTTCCTAAGAACCGCGACATCGCCATGGTTTTCCAGAACTACGCCCTTTACCCGCATATGTCGGTATATGACAACATGGCCTTCGCGCTTAAGATGAAGCATCTCTCAAAAGAAGAAATTGATGCGCGCGTTAAAGAAGCGGCAAGGGTTCTCGCTCTCGAAGAATATCTTGACCGCAAGCCGAAAGCCCTCTCTGGTGGGCAAAGGCAACGCGTCGCGCTTGGTCGCGCAATCGTGCGCACTCCAAAGGTTTTCTTGATGGACGAGCCTCTATCGAACCTCGATGCAAAATTGCGCGTCCAAATGCGAAGCGAAATCACCCGCATCCACAAGAAGGTTAACGCCACCACCATCTACGTTACCCACGACCAAACCGAAGCCATGACCATGGCTGATCGCATCGTTATTATGAAGGACGGTTATATCCAGCAGATCGGAACCCCGAAAGAGGTATACGACCACCCGAGCAATATGTTCGTCGGCGGATTCATCGGCTCTCCCGCCATGAATTTCCTCAATTGTCGCTACGATGGCGGGAAAGCCGTGATCGTCGGAGCGGGAAAACCAGACATCCCCTACTCCTTAAATAAGGATCAGGAAAAACTCTTAAAGCAATACAGCGAAGTGAAATTGGCTGACCTCACCGAGATGATTGAGAAGATAGGGCCGATGGAAGAGGAATTGAAACTCGCCCTAACGGAGGGCACGATTTCCGTCCACCAGGCCGACGGAACCGAGGAAAAGAAAAAGCTCGGTAAAGGCGATAGAGCCGACATCCAGGCTAGGATTGAGAAGCTCGCATCCATGAAGGCCCATTATGAGGAAGAACGCCAAACCATTGAGCAAGGGTCTTTCGAATTCGTCATTGGAATTAGGCCAGAAGACGTGCTCGTTGGCAAGGAAAATGGGCAAACCTTCCCTCTCCACATCGAGCTTTCCGAACTTCTCGGCCACGAATTGATCCTCTACACCGATCTTGCCGGGCAACGCATCACCATCAAGGCGCCAGCCAAGGACGAGATCAAAGCCGATGACAGCGTGGACGCTTCCTTCGAAATCGGCAAAGTTCATTTCTTCGACGTCGATACGCAAAAAGTGATTGAATTCTAACTATGGGATTATTTCGGAACGGTTCAAACAGAACGAATAGCGCGCAGAAAGATCCAGCGCTCCACCCTATTCTTTTGCGAATGGGCGCTAACCTAGCGGGTGCTAGAGCGCTCGAGGCGTTAAGCGAGTATGGGTTCGACAAAGTGACAGACTCACTTGAATTTCATGAGATTTACGCCAGGAAGGGCGAGCTCGAATTTACGTTCTCGTTTATTGAGGACGCTGGGAAAACTCATCTTACCGTCCTCGCTTTTAGCGAAACCGCTCCACTGAAGATTAAAAAGCAACTGAAGGAAATCATGGCTTTTCTCCGCGAAAGGCTATCGCCTTGGATTGTGTGAGGTATCACTATGAAAAAAGCACTCCTATTGGCCTTGTCCCTATTGCCGCTTCCCTTTGTCGCAGGGTGTGGGAACGTCGAAGCCGAATCCGAACAGAAATCGGAAGCGACTTCAGAAACCCTCGTCGATCCCTCGACCCCATCCGGCAAAACCTATGCGTTCGACGATCTTGATCCCCGAGAAAAAGGCGCTGCGAAAATCATTTCCAGCGCATCCGATCTTCTGGCGTTTCAGCAAAAAGTCAATCAAGCCGATCAAGAATACGTCAACGGCTATTTCGAATTGTCAAACGATATCGAACTCTCTGGAGAATGGACTCCCATCTCAGGATTCAAGGGGCAATTGAACGGAAACGGACACGCGATCAAAGGAATCTCAATCTCAACCGAGAAAAACAAGCGCGGCTTTTTCGCTTCCTTGGACGGTGCGAAGATAGGCTGCGTCACATTCGAAGGGGATTGCGTTGCCGGCGATACCTCCGCTTTAGTCGCCGGATACACGATCGGCGAATGCTCTTTCGTGGGCGTCACGATCGAAGGATCGGTCAAGGCATCCAATAACGTCGGAGGCATGGTTGGCGCTCTCGCAGGAGGATCAGTGAAAGCCGTGGGATGTGTGAATCACGCAATCGTTTCAGGCGGAAGCTATCTTGGCGGTTTGATTGGCGCCAACAAATCCTACAAAGTAAACGTCAGCGACTCTGCAAATTGTGGCTCCGTCATAGGAAAAGGTTCAACCATCGGCGGCATTTTGGGCAGCCTGACCCACTCCATCTCCGAGGTCAACGACTATAGTTTGGTCGATTGCTTCAATTACGGACTTGTAAAAGGGGAATCCTACACTGGGGGCGTCGTTGGACTAAGCAGCGCGAGGCTCATCCGCTGCGGAGCAGGGAAGGATGCGAAGGTACTTGGAGTAACCGCGGAAGGTGAGGTCGAGGCCACCACTCTCACGAGTTTTGCTTCGCCATACTGCTCCGTTTTGTCCGGCAACTTGCTTTACAATACCTCAATCAACGAATATGGCGAATTGATCGGATGCGAGAATCAATACGGATTCTCAATCACGGGAATCAACGACCCCGCCGGTTGTACCCGCATCATCCGCTACAAAGACAAGGTCATGCTTTTCGCGGCGACCAACAAGTACGCGATTTCCGAAGACGGCGGCGCCACTTTCGGAGCGTTCCGCACCGTCAGTGACAAATCGACGGAAATCTGCCCGATCGACGGCGAAAAATCAACCGACACCGGAAACACCCAGCCCTGGGT
>CACYCS010000148.1 GCA_902773005.1 uncultured Erysipelotrichaceae bacterium | reverse complement strand
CGACCTATACCGCCCTATACCAAGCTTCGCGCGAACACGGCAAGGTCGGGACGGAGATCGCGACCAACGCAAGCTACCATTATTTAGCTTCGCCCACGGAGAGAAATGGCTCCATCATCTTCTACGATTCGAGTAGCTTCCTTCATTTCAACGAATGCCTTTATGACGCCAACGTCGTCTACCTCGATCAGCCCGAAATCGGAAGCTGCCGCATCGCATATCGCTTCGGCGGCGATTTGGGGAGCGACTCCCATCGCTGCTATTTCAATTTCGGCAGCGTCACTTACGGCAACGTCATATCCTTCGAAGTGCTCTATTATGGCGAGCCAGTCACAGAGTTTGAGAATTATCAGGTCCATGTCGAAGGAGAAGGGAATTTCAGCGAAGAGACCCTGTTATCTATATTCAATTACGACATTACCTCTGCCATGTATTGCTATGACGAGATTCTGCAAAAGTATTGCGGAGAAGGGAAAACCTTCCTTAAGGACTTCCTTCCTGACCGCGAAAAAGGCAGGAAGGTCGCCCTTTTCACCCAAACATTTGGCCTAGCGCTGCTTGTGACTGGCCTGCTTGGCTTATTTGTTGGGCTGTCTTTCCTTTCCTATTCTTCGCTTGCGAAATTCCGCCCGAAAGAAGCGAAAGAAGAGGAGACTCCAAAGGGCAGAGAACTACCAAAAGACATACACGTCCCCCTTATTTTGCCAGATTTCGCATTGCTTGCGTTGGCGCGCGTCCTTTCCGTTTTGTCGCTTTTGCTCCTAGCCATTTCCTTCCTTGGGAAAGTAGGAGTGGGGTTGCCCTCCCTATTCTACAACGAGGGGTTCCTCTCCTTCTTGCAGACCTCTTTCCGCATCATGCCATTTTTGTGGCTATGGATTGGGTGCCGAGGCTCTAACGGAGGCAAGACCCTCTCCAAGGCAGTGATAAGCTTTTTGATTTTCTTCTTCCTCGCGGGGATGGAGACGGCCTTAATCGCTTTAACCGGCGCTTGGGGTTATGACTTCTCCGAACTCATCTTCGACTATGTCCCAGGCAGCGTCTTCCAGGCGGTGGCTTTGCTGTTCCTTGTCCATTTCTTCCTATCCTTCACCCCTGCTTTTTTGCAAAACAAGGGGAGAGGGGCGTTCGTTTTATGGAGGTGCCTGAGTCTGCTTCCTTTGTCGCTTTTGATCGCAAGCGCCATCATAAGCAACGCCCATGTCCTTTTTGTTGATGTCGCAAAGAACATTTACGTGAGCTTCTGGTTCCCTTCTTCCGTCCTTGCCGCTTCCATCATCTCCGTTTTGCTCCTATATGGGCAGTTCTTCCTGCGCCTATATTTCAAAAAGCGTTATGAAGGCCGCTCGTCTTATTATTTCAATGGGAACTTCTTCGCTTTATGGTCGAACCTTCTAACGATTCTCGTCTTCCTTTTGACCTACGTTTTGATCATCTCGCTGAAAGGCAACGAATACGCCTATTACCTCGGGCTGATCAATGGCGAATGGATCTTGACCATTATCCCGTTCTTCCTTCTATGCAAAAGCGCGCCGCAGTCCTGACGGAACTCGCGGTGCTGTTATAGGTCTTAAGACCGAACGAGATTATTGATCCATACATTGACATAGCCGTTCTTGGACTATTTCTTTGGCCTTTTGAATGACCCCGTTCGCCTTGTGAGTTGGGATGTTGATTTTTCCCGCTAGGCGAAGCAAGTCCTCTTCCATTCCCAAAACAAGTCATGTAGTGTTCGGAAATCAAAGACGTATATGTGAGGTTGTAGGTCGGAGCCAACGTGTATCTTCCTTTGAACTCGTCATAAAGGAATGCGAAGTTCTTGGAATGATTGTTGTGGTGCCCAGCCAGGACATTAAAAACGGCGAAGCGATATGCTTGCATGACCTCGGATAGGGAAGAAGTTAAATATGCCGCGGATTGTAGCAATGTGACGCAATCGAGATTTCTCAAAAAACTAGGCGCTTCAAGGAATCCGCACAAAGAAAGCATGTGAATCCTCCCCCCTTTGTTCCTATCAAAGCGTTTGGACGCGAAGTAGCCATCGCACAAAGAGGAAGGAAGCAATTTTGCTTCTGCCACGACGATGCAGCATGCTTTGGCGGCGAGGTTGCGCTCATACTGCATCAGCCCAATGGACTTAGGGTTGCCTTTTTAAAGTCGATTCGAAGCAGAAGTGCCTGGGCCATAATATAAAAGAGCAAAGTGTTCTGCTTTGCAGGATTTCGAGTTGAGAAGCGCCTTGTTTTTCGAGCAATCGCAACATAGAATGTTGACCCAAAACTTGTTGAAAGCATTTAAAGATAAATCGGCGACATGAAAGTGATTAATCTTGGAACAATGGCCCGAGCAATCGAAATAATCGATGGGCTTGGAAAGAAACGTTTGGCAAACGCCGATGTCCGTTTTCAAAATGTGCACCTGAAGAAGATTAATAAATTAATTGGTAAGCAAGTTTTTACAAAGAACGATCTATTTATGGACGCTGGCGGTCTTTGGGACATTTTACAAGAAGAAAACGGAACCATCGGGAAGCACCACCATCATCATGGCTTAAGCCCCGCATCTGTTATCAAGACTCTGACCTCTTTACAAAACCCCGAGTTGGTGGCGTTAGAGTTTCAAACCCGCCGGTACGTTGTGGTTACACTTTCTGTCGTTCGGGAGGGCGATGCTCGCAGTAATTGAAACCGGCGCATCGCTTAGGAATGATCGTAATGCGAACGTCAACAAGTTAGTTACGTTATATGAAAAGAATGATTTTTCGGAATATTTGCGCCGAATAGAAAAACGGGCCGGGACCCGTGTCATATATAAAAAATAAATCGTTATTTGCAGAGTGTTGGTCTCTTTTTCCGATGCCGTAAGCCTTTTGGCGCGTAGAAGGTCCTGTATTTGATGACT
>CACYCS010000147.1 GCA_902773005.1 uncultured Erysipelotrichaceae bacterium | reverse complement strand
TTCCTGAAAATAGCAAACAACATTTTAGCCAATTTTTTTATTTATTGGCTTGTATATGGCTTTTCTAGCAATGATAGGTTAGAATATTGCCATGGAAGCGACACTGGCGAAAAAACAATTATCCAAGGCGATTCAGAAGGAAGCCGGGAAGCCCATCAACGACTCCTCTTTCTTCGCGCGGCTAAAAAAGAAGACGGAGGCGGGCGAGCTCGTTCGGGTAGGGAAAGGCGTCTACGCGAAGTCGAACCTCCCCGTCTTCGATTACGAGCTCTTTTCGCCATCAGCCAAAGAGGCCCATGCCTTTTTGATGGACGAATACCAGGGGAGGATCGAATTCGCGGTCTACGAGAACACGATCCTCAACCGCTTCCTCAACCACCTCATCGCCGGCAGCACCACCATCGTCGACGTCCCCAGGGAATTCGCCGAGAACGTCTTCTTCGCCCTCCAGGACCATGGTTTCCGAAACATCCTCCTCAACCCGACCGAGGACGAGAACTACCGCTACAACCATAACGACGGAGAGACCATCATCGTCAAGGCGGCGTCATCCAGGTCGCCCATCGACAAGAAGAAAGGCAAGGTCCTCCTCGAGAAGATCCTGGTCGACATCGTCTCCGACAAGAGGCTCCGCTACTTCTTCGAAGGCGCCGAGACTGGCCCGGCCGTCGAGGAGATCGTCACTAACTATTCGCTGGACTACGCCAAGGTCCGCACCTATGCCAAAAGGCGCGGATGCTACGAGAGCCTGCTCCGGCTCATCCCAGAGGAAATCAGGAGGAAATATCTATGATCGACAAGAGAACCTATTCCGACGACAACATCCGACGGATTGTCGCGACGTACAAAGTCGATTACGAGCTCGCGCAGCGGGCCGTTTTCGCCCTGGGGCTCGTGGAAGCGCTCGTCCGAAGCGGGCTGCAATTCACCTTCAAGGGAGGCAGTTCGGCGACGCTCCTCTTCCCTACGCCCAAGAGGTTAAGCACGGACGTGGACATTCTCGTCGACCCCGGTACCGATGTGGAGAAGGCGATCAAGGACGCCTCCGCCATTTTTCCTTTCCTCTCCTATGAGGAATCCGTGCGCAAAACGAGCAAAACGATTTCGAAGAAGCACTTCAAGATCAAATACCAGTCCCCGCGGACCGGACATCCCGTCAACGTCATCGTCGACGTCCTGTTCGCGGAAAACCATTATCCGATGCGGGTGGAACTTCCGCTAAAGAACGATTTCCTGCTCGACGACGGAGGGGAGCCCGTCAAAGTCCGCGTGCCCTGCCCCGAATGCCTCCTCGGCGACAAGCTCACCGCCTTCGCGCCGCATACGATCGGCATCAATTTCTTCAACGAGGACTTCAGCAACGACAAGCGCCTGGAAGTCATCAAGCAGTTCTTCGACGTATCTTCCCTTTATGATGTCAGCTGCGACTTCGCGTTGGTCAGGGAAACCTATTTGGCGACCGCCGAAGACGAGATCGCCTACCGAGGCATCAAAGCCTCCGCCGAGGATTGCCTCGACGATTCCTTCCGCGCGGCCTTATCGATCCTCACTTGGGGCAAGTTCGAGCCGCAGGACTATCGCAATTACGTTCAAGGCTTCAAAAGCATCGACGCCCACATCGTTGGGATGAAGTTCAACCCCAATAACGCCTATCTGCCCGCCGCGAAGGTCATGCTCCTAGCCGCCGCGATCAAGAAGAACGTCAACCCGTTTGCCCTGGCCATCCGAAAGCAGAACATTTTTAGCGCTTTGCCCTATTCCCTCGTCAACAAAGTCGCCAAAGTAGCTCCGGAGGCGTTCGACCTCGCCGCAACGGCCATTCGCCTTTATGAAGCGGGCGATTCTTATGAGTCGTTCCCCGTTTTCGAGAGCTAACGCTTCTTGCTGCGAGCCATTCGTGATGAGGGCATCGAAGATAAAACTCCCGGTAAGGCCTGACCAAATGTTCCAAGGCGCCTAGGCAACAACAAAGGACTGATGCCCAACAAGCCGAATTAACGATAGATCGTTCTTTGGCAAACGTAGGGGTAAGCGGAGAACGTCCTTTTTGCATAAAGTCGGCATTTATTCACTAGTGGCTTGGACGCCGATTCCAGAAGAGGCGTCCAAGCATACGGATCCCCCTGCCGAAAAAAATGGGACATTATCAAAAAGTGATATTCGACACGCGCCCATTTTTGGTAATATAGCCTCACAAGGAGGAGGAAACCTCTATGAGAAAAGAGCTACTGGAAGGGCTTAGCGAAGAGCAGATCGAGAAAGTCAAATCCTGCAAAAACGCGGAAGAGATTCTCGCCGCCGCCAAAAACGAAGGTGTGGAGCTCAACGAAGAGCAGCTCGAAGCCGTTTCCGGCGGAGGATGCGGAGGCGGCCCGAGATGCCCCAATTGCGGCAGCGAAGACACCGAAATCGATCATTCCTGGAACGGCTATGGCTACTGCCACTGCAACTCCTGTGGCAAGCCTTTTGAGCACGATTTCGGCTATTGGTGATGCCCTAATCGTCTCCTACCGTCGATTCGGACTCGGCTGCTAGGCGGTTTTCCGCGATGAAGCCTGATCCACTCTAATTGAATCAAGCATATACAAAATCGAGCGCTGAAAGGCCCCTGCCGGATGGCAGGGGCCTTTTCACGCGCTCAAGGTATTGAATACAATTTCCTAGTCAAAGGAAAAGCACGCTTTTTGGAAGTTATTTCTTGCCTTTCTCGGCTTGCTTAATGAGGGCAAGCGAGCCATAGATATTGGAATAATCGCCTAGCGAAGCTTTCTTGAGGTCGACGTGAGGGCGGATCGAAGGCATCGCGTATTTATCGACTTCCGCGAGGATCTTCTCCATGAATAGGTCGCCTAACGCTTCCATGACCCCGCCGCCGAAGACGACGCAATCGGGGGAAAGCGCAGAGATGAGGCTTCCCGCCCCTACCGCTAGATAATGGCAGGCGCGGTCGATCGCTTCTAAGGCGACCTTATCCCCCGCCTCCACCGCGGCTTTGAGGTATTTGGACTTGAAGACGCCATTGTCATCGATATATTCGCCCATCATGGATGAGCGGCCTTTGACCATCTCGCCCTTAATGTATTTGGCCATGCCCTTCTTCGAGGAGAACGTCTCTAGGCAGCCGCGATTCCCGCATCCGCATTCAGGGCCATTCTCATCGACGATCATATGCCCGCATTCGCCAGCCATGAACTCATTCCCGACGAATAGCTTCTTGTTGAGGATCAGCCCTCCGCCGACGCCAGTCCCGACGAACAATCCGACGACGTTCTTATATCCTTTGGCGGCGCCGTATTCGAATTCGCCTAGCACCCCGACGTTCACATCGTTCCCTAGATAGAACTTCGCGCCGAATTCCTTCTCGATCGCGCTTTTTAGGTCATAGTTCCGCCACGGGAGATTGGGGGTGAAGACCACGACGCCCGTCGCGGAGTTGATGATGCCGGGGACCCCGGCGGAGATCGCGTTGATCTGGCTCTTCTTGATGTTGGCTTTTTGGATCAATAGGCGCGTGACCTCGATGATCACTTCCTCGATGTTCTCACTGGAATTGCCTTTCTCGGTCGACCTGCGCTTGATCTTGCAGACCAACTTGTCCTTCTCGTTGAAGACGGCGCCTAGGACCTTCGTCCCGCCGACGTCTAGGCAGATGTTGTATTTCTTGGCCATTTTCCTATTCCTCCTTTGGGGCGTCTTCTACGCTTGGTTCCGCCGCTTTCTTAGCGCGCGGCTTAGCGGCAGATCTCTTCCTGGTCGTCCGCTTCCTCGGGGTTACTTTTCTCGGGGCGGGCTTTGGGGCAGGGGCTTCTTCTTGCTGCCCCTCCATCTCGATCTCGACGGTTGGCTCCTCTGGCATGACCTTGAAGGTATCGACGAGCTTCATGAATTCGTCGAGCTCCTTTTCGTTGAGGGCGTCGAGGAAGCGATAGAACTTCTTCGCCGATTTCCTTAGCTTCTTCTTGGCATGGAGGTAATTAAGGGCGGGCAAAGTGAGCGAGACCACGTCGTCTTTGAATTCCACCGCGCCTTTCTGGACGAGGCTATCGACGTGCTTAAGCGCCTTCTCGGGCTTCATGTCGAAGCCATCGCACAAGCTCAAGAAGTCCATCGACCCATTCTCCTCGAGGGCCTTCACGATCTTCTTCTCCTTCTTGCCGAACTCAAATGGGGCCTGCAGCCCGAACTTATCGAGCACAAGCATGTATTTCCGCATCTCGGATTTGCTGGTCTTTTCCTTAGGCATTGTCTGTCTCCTTCTCGTTCTCTTCGACGATCTCCTTGATATGCTCGCGGATCTCGGCGGGGCTACGGGTCGATTCGTCGTCTTCCTCCCCTTCTTCCTCCGCCTCTTCTTTCTCCTCCGCAGGGGTTTCGGCGATCGCGTCCATGATGTCGTTGAGCGAGCGGATCATGTAATTCTCGGCAAGCAATTTGCGGACCGCCTTGAAGCCGTTTTCCTTTAGCTTCTCGTCGGACTCGGCTTGCTTTTGGAGCAATTCCTGCTGGAGCATCTCGGCGGGGATGAGGCTAGGATCGCTATATTCTTTGGGCTGCTTCTCTTGCTCGCGGTAGCCTTTCTCGCCTAGGCTATCGATGAGCTTAGCGCGATACTCCTGAAGCGAGGATTTGGTCGCTTCGTCTAGTGGCGGGTATTGGGGATCGATCTCCTCTAGCGTCTTCCTCACGATTCGCGAGACGAGTAACCTAGCGAACCACTTGTGGTCGGCGGGGACGACGTACCAGGGGCTTTCGGGTGTCGAGGTTTCGTTCACCATCGTCTCGAAGGCCTCCATGTAGGCATCCCAATATTCGCGTTCCCTGAGGTCGCCAGAAGACACCTTCCAGTTCTTCCTTGGGGTGTCGATGCGCGAGATGAATCTCCTCGCCTGCTCGTCTTTGGAGACGTTCAGGAAGATCTTGATGACCCGGGTCCCGGTCTCATAGAGGTAACGCTCGAAGTCCTTGATCTGGCGGTACCTATCTTGGATGACGTCGCTATCCTTCATCCTGTCTGGGACGATGTCGGACTTATAGAACTCGTGGACTTTGCCGACAAGAACATCCTCATAGTAGCTTCTATTGAAGATCGAGATGAATCCCCTTGGGGGAAGGGCGCTCCAGAAGCGCCATAAGAAGTCGTGGGACTTCTCTTCGGCAGAGGGGACCTTGAAGCAGAATTCCTTGACCCCATGCGGGGAGAGGGTGGAGAAGACGGTGCGAATGACGCCATCTTTCCCGGCCGCATCCATCGCCTGGAAGACGAAGATGACCCCTTCTTTGCGCTCGGAATAGAGCTTTTGCTGCTTCTTGTTGATGACGAGCAGGTTTTCGACGAATTCGTCGACGGACTGGTCGCGGGAAGTGAATTCCCCGGTGTCCTCGGTATCGAAAGTGGAAATATCAAAACGACGTTTCCCTTTATAAGCGTAACGCGAGATGCCCATGCTTGGCATACCTCCTATAGTTCCACGATAAGCGCATGCGTTGCGCACGCGGATGTCACCTTTAAATTGTAAGGAAAAGGCGGGTTCTCTTCAAGGGTTCGCAAAGCCATTGGCGCGGAAAAGCCATGCTCATAGGGCGATTTAATGTAATCGGAGGCAATCTTTTTGGTAGGGTGTTTTTTCATTACGGGGCCCAGTTTATATAGCCCATCGCCCTTTCTAAGGGTGCGCAGCCCATTCCATAAGGCGCACAGCCTGCTTTGCTTGTCCCTTTTTATTGCAAAGCGAAAAGTGAGTTAAATCATGGTTCAAATAGAACAGAAGACTGCTACTTTCTTTGCACATATATATTTTGATATATATATTGTTTAAGAATAGATAATGATACGGCGCGACAATCGCGTGGGGACATTGCCAAAATGCAAAACGATCAAACGAGATGTTTGACGCCAACGCCGAATACGAAAGAAAAACGTTCCGCGATTAATCGTCTATGACAATTCTCCGGCGTTTCTTCGCTGCACAGGAAGCAAATGTTTTTTGACTCGATCATCTTCCCGTAAGAAGAACGAATGTGCTCGTCGATGTTCCTCTGCCTCATTGTCGAATTAAACTGCATCACGTATTCGGTCCAAGATAGTTTGCCGTCTCTCCACTGCTTCAAAGTCGATTCGGCGGGAGCGAATAATTTATCCGACACGTAATCGCACCGACAAATCTCTTTGAGGAAATACGCCAAATCGGGGAACTTCGAAAACCCCGCAAGCTGAGATACGTTATTCAATCTAACGTCAACCACCACGTCAACGCGGTTCCTTTTCAGAAGTTCGAAAAACTGTTCGGCGGTCTTTTTTGTAAAGCCGATGGTATAAACGTTATCCATTTCCTTGTTGCCCTTTCTTAAAACCGATCTGGTAATTGCGAAGTCGAATCGCTTTTTCTGGGGTATAAAAACGATAGAAATTCTTCCATTCATCAACGAATTTCGGTTCCTCAAACGATGGCCCTTCCAGAAGAGACCCTTGGGTCGATTCAAAGGAGTCAAAACCATTCTTCCTTTTGAAATGGGCGGCGGAATCCGCAAAATTTGAGCGGAGACGATTCAGCAACCCCTCTCGCCCATACGATCCCACGGAAGAATCGATTATGTTCTCTATTTCATAGCCAAGTCTGTCGAAATAGCAGGCTACCATGATTGAGCGATGGCAATCGGCCGCATCTTTTTCGCTACATAGGAATGCAATTCGATAGCCTTTCTCAACTCCGCGCTCAATCCGATCCACGCCGTCTTTGAAGATGGGCAAGCTGTAAACCTTCTCAAAGTCCACGACCTCGATTTCATCTCCGGAGTCCATGGTCACCCTGGAATAGGCTTCTGGCTCAATCCTTCTGGCGCCAAATTCGTTTTTAAAAGACAGATATTGTATTCCTTCGTCTTTAAGATAAGACTTAAGGCGGTTTTCGTTGAAGTCGGGGAAATGGCCCGAAAACGGGCTAGTTCGCACGTCAACGATGCAATTGATGCCATAAGCCTTGCATAGATCGACAAATTGAGTCAGAGTTTTTCCTGCATAGCCTATGGTATAGAGTTTTTTGGGATACATGGTTATTTTTCAACCCCGCCGTAGAAGGCGCATAGACAGACGTAGCACATTCCATCATATTCGAACGGTTGCGCAAGGCTTAATGCAATGTAGGCGGTCTCGAAGGATCTCCCGGCAAACCGCTTGATGTCTTCGGCTTTGTCGCCGACGGTTACTCGGATATCGGAATATTTTCGTCCGTTAAACACGAATGACGCGACAGTTCTTGGCTCCGCGTTTGCGCGCGAAGGCCGATCTTCGGTGAATGCAAGGTTTCGAACCTCAACCATGGTGAAAGAGTATCCCGAAGCCTTCGCTTCCTCCACTGTTATTCTATGGGAAGGAAGGGACATGCCAAAAAGATTCTCGTCATTTTGTGGCAAACGGCGAAGGATATTCTCCACTAGATAGTCGTTCGTAATGCGCGGATACTCCTTTTTCTTGTGAAATCCTCTAAAGGTGGATTCTTGCCATAAATACATGTTCTCGGGCTGAATAGGCGATGCATCATGCCTCTTCAAATCAGGATAAACGGTAATTACATCGCCGACATTCAGAGAATAATTGTCGCGATTAATCAGGAATTTCGGAATTTCGTCTCCGAAATCATCCGAATCCGGTTTCCAAACCAATCGCCTAAATCCATTGTGATCGAGGTCGTGATTCCAAACCACGACGCAATATCCGCCTTGCTTTCGGGAGCAAGCGACTATGATTCCGTCAAAAGAAGCCATGCGTTACCTCCTTAAGTTTATGAGCGCACACGCGCTGTGAACTGCAGGCAAGCAGAGGGGCTATCTCATCGGCTGACAATCGAGAATCCCTTTGGGTTGCTTTGCATAGATAAATTATAAACCCATTCACGGTTCCGAAAAACCACTTGGCGTTACGAGTTGAAACAAACTACCGCATAGAGCCTTTCGAAGACCATGCGTTCGAATCAGAGGGCATCCCCACGTTGCTTGATTGGCTAGAAGAATCGAAATCGAACACCGACTTTATCGAAGAGAAGGCGTTCCATCTCGCAAAAGAGCTTATCGCAGGCACCTTCATCGATCGGCGTTGCATCTTTGAAAGTGTTCTCAAAGGCGAACCTGCCGAATACGGCGCAAAAGTCCTAGAAGGCATCAGTTCCAAGCTTACCGAAAAATATGGCTCTGGTTTCAACAAAACGGCAATCTTCCGAATGGTGAAATTCTACGAGGAATTCCCCGGCGTGAAGATTGTGGCGACGCTGTCGCAACAATTGTCTTGGTCCCATTTCGTTGAAATTCTCCCCATGAAAGATCCTTTGGCAAGAGAGTTTTATTGTGCGATGTGCTTTCATGAAAACTGTGATGGCATCGAGTGTTTTAGGATTTTGGTTCAGGAGGCGGGTCGCAGCAATGTGTAAGCTAACAAATACTGACAGAAACTGACAGGAGATTTTGGCATGGCTATGAATCCGTTTACACTCATGTTCGGAAAGGAACCCCATCTCACAATCCCAAGACGCAACATCGTCTCGGAGGTTTATTCCGACTTCTCCAGCCCATACCCCACTAGTCAAATCTATTTTTTATCGGCGCACTGCTGGGAGCGGCGCCACTGTATTCTGGAGCGCGCTCTTTTATTTATGTGATTTCTTTTACTTATTTGGCTCTAAAAATGTGATATTCATCTATTTTTCGCTCAATTTGAGTTTAAAATAGGTCATGTTTCAAAAAAGTACGGCGGTATCGGACTATTTTCATGCAAGGAGCGCGATGCGGGAATCATTTTAAAGTATATATCTCTGCCTTTTATAGCATATTTTACACTTTAAAAGCCATATTATTGACCTTTAGAAAAAGTGATATATAATCGTGGTATGACCATCAATAACTATTCAACGTTAGCGGAAACGAAAAAGGAACTCTCTAGGCGACTAAAAGCTTATC
>CACYCS010000146.1 GCA_902773005.1 uncultured Erysipelotrichaceae bacterium | reverse complement strand
GAAGACCTCCAGAAGCTCAAAGACATGATGGAACAGCTCGACGAAGCCGAAGACGTCCAAGCCGTTTACACCAACGTCGAAAATCTATAATCGCAAAAACCGCTTGCCTAGCATCACGCGAATCGGCAAGCGGTTTTTCGTATGCGTGCACGATGAACAAGAATAGCGGCGCTTAAATATTCGCGCTTGCAATCGTGCACGCATACGTGGATAATATCGCACGGCACTACTTTGAACGAGTAAACCCCGGTAAAGTTAAAAGTTCGAATCAAGTCGCTTAACACGACAAAGGAGTAAACAACATGCAGCGTCAAACCACGTTGGCAAAGAAAGAGAGCATCCAGCGCGCCTGGTACCTCGTCGACGCCACCGATATCCCTCTTGGCCGCCTCGCATCTAAACTCGCGGTCATCCTCATGGGCAAGGATAAGCCCACCTACACCCCGAACGTTGATTGCGGTGACAACATCGTCGTCATCAACGCTTCCAAAGTCAAGCTCACCGGCAATCACCCCGAGAGCAAGAAGAACTACTACAACGTCTCCCAATACAATGGCGGCCTCCGCACCCGTAGCGCAGGCGTCATGAAAGCGGAGTTCCCCGTCGAGATGGTCGAAAGGGCCGTCTGGGGCATGCTTCCCAAGGGACCGCTAGGACGTTCTATCATCAAGAAGCTCCACGTCTATGAAGGCGCCGAGCACAAGCAGCAGGCCCAGAACCCCCAGGTTCTCGACCTCAGCAAGTAAGGAGAATTGAACCATGGCAGACAAGAAATACTATGGCACTGGCCGCCGCAAATCGGCCGTCGCCCGCGTCTACGTCTCTTCTGGAAAAGGCAAGATCCTCGTCAATGGACGCGATGTCAACGAGTACATGCCCTTCCCGACCTTGGTCCTTGACCTCAAGCAGCCGCTCGCTCTCATCAACGGCGAAGACCGTTACGATGTCGAGTGCACCGTCACCGGTGGCGGATTCACCGGACAAGCCGAAGCCATCCGCCTTGGCATTGCCCGTGCGCTTCTGGAAGCCGGCGAAGATCGTTCCGCCCTCAAAGTGGCTGGCATGCTCACCCGCGATGCCAGGTGCAAAGAGAGGAAGAAATACGGTCTCAAAGGCGCCCGTCGCGCTCCGCAGTTCTCCAAGCGTTAATCGCTTACCCAAAAGGATTCCTTCGGGAGTCCTTTTTTGTTGCCTTTATAGTCTTTATATTTCTTGATTCGTGCGCGCGCATTGAAGGCATATTCCCCGACATTTTCGAAAAGGTAAAAACTTCCTCTTGCCCGTATGTATTCGTTGGGGTATATTTATTGAGCGCTTCAGGGCGCCTGTGGGCCTTTAGCTCAGTTGGTTAGAGCGTGCGCTTGATAAGCGCAAGGTCGATGGTTCGAGCCCATTAAGGCCCACCACAGGACTTCGATGCCCCGCTCAGAAGGCGGGGCTTTGTTCTTATTCGTGGGTGTTTAGCTCAGTGGGAGAGCGTTTCCTTCACACGGAAGAGGTCGAGGGTTCGAAACCCCCAACACCCACCATATCGTCCATTGAAAGGCCGGGAGAAATCCTGGTCTTTTTGCATAGATGCTTCATAACCTTTGAAACATCAGGCGTTTGAATGTATATTTATTCCTGCGCCGCCTTAGCTCAATTGGCAGAGCAACTGATTTGTAATCAGTAGGTTGCTGGTTCGATTCCGGCAGGCGGCACCATATGCAGACTACAGTCCTGATACATTCGGGGCTGTTTTTTATTTCTAACGTCTTTGTGTTTCAACAAATATTGATTATTAATCACCAACAAAGTATAATTGTAGTAGAGCAAGGAGGCGCGAATCATGCCTGACAAAAATGACATTTTAATTTACAACACGCCTAATGGGAATTCCAATGTAGAAGTCTATTTATGCGATGAGGACATTTGGATGACCCAAGCATCTTTGGCAGAACTATTTCAGACCTCAATCGCCAATATCAGCATGCATATCCGCAACATCTACAAGACTGGCGAACTTTCGGAAGAGTCAACTATTAAGTTGGACTTAAAAGTTCAAAAAGAAGGATCGAGAACCGTTAAAAGGGCCATCAAGCTCTATAATCTCAAAATGATTATTGCCATCGGAATGCGCGCGAAGAGCTCTGCTGCAACCTCGTTTAGAATTTGGGCGAACAACGTTCTTAGGGAATACATGGTGAAAGGATTCGCCATGGATGACAGGCGTTTGGAAGATCCTGAGCGATTCGGCAAAGATTACTTTGACGAGCTCTATTTGAGAATCCGCGCGATTCGGGCCTCCGAGAAGAGGTTCTATCAAAAGGTGCTCGACATCTATTCAACTAGCATCGATTACAACGCCAACGACGAACAGACCATCAGCTTCTTTAAAACGGTGCAGAACAAGCTCCATTTTGCGATTTCCGGTGAGACCGCGGCGGAGATCGTTTATCATCGGGCCGATGCCGAAAAAGACAACATGGGTTTGACTTCGTGGAGTGGTGAACATGTCCAAAAGACGGACGTGACAATCGCGAAGAATTACTTGTCTAAAGAGGAAATCGATTCCTTGAACCAAATCGTAAACATGTACCTCGACCATGCCGAAAGAATGGCAAAAAGCGCCATTCCGATGCACATGAGCGATTGGGTGAACGCCCTCGACGAATTTCTGCGGTTCGAAAGGGCGGACATCTTGACGGGTTCTGGCAAGATTTCACACGCCCTGGCGGTGCAGAAGGCCCATAAGGAATACGAGAAGTTCGATAGTGCCCGGCAGATCTCGATGGGACGCGAGCTGGATAGCAAATTGCTGGACGTCCTAAAAAAGAAATAGCATTATGAGCGGAAGAAAAATCGGCATGGCGATAAAACGGAGGAGAAAGGAACTTGGCCTTTCGCAATCCGAACTCGCCTCAAGGCTTGGGTATAAGGACCATTCAACGCTAGCTAAAGTCGAAACGGGGGTGAACGACATCACCACCGATACGCTTTTCAAATACGCCAAAGCGCTTGACATTAGCGCAACCGACCTTCTCAGTTACAGTTTGGATGAGGCCAAAGGCATCTATCACCTTGGCTTTGATCGCCTCCCGACGTTTCCGAATATCCATGACTGCAAAGTTGAAAGAATCGCAGTCGGCAAGGATTCCCTTCTCCTTGTCTTCGAAAGGGATATCGCCCGCCATGACTCGGTCAAATCCCACCATCCGAGAGCGGATTCGCTGGAAATCGAATACCATCTCGCCGATGAACCTGAGCTTTATTTGGCAAAAGGAGGGAGAATAATCCCTGCTCCATACGAAACGCTCAAGGATTTGGTTAATGAAGGCCTTATTTATCTTTGTGAATACGTTGGTTATAAATCGGTCATAATAAAGCTTTGCGGCGCTAGCCTTGCCATTTTGAACCTCACCGTGAACCAAGTCGATTACCATTGGATCGAATAACAGGTAGACGGAACGTTTGGAAGATTTTGATTCATCCCATCCCCTTTGAAATGTATCAATGTTGTAGTGCAACCCCTTGCAAAAAGGGCTAAATGTATCAATATTGATGCACAACCACATCTAGCGTGTTCGATTCTGATACGAGAGTGTCAGAATTTTTTCTTTTGACTAGGAAATTGTATTCAAGGCCTTGAGCGCGTGAAAAGGCCCCTGCCAGCCGGCGGGGGCCTCTCAGCGCTCGAT
>CACYCS010000145.1 GCA_902773005.1 uncultured Erysipelotrichaceae bacterium | reverse complement strand
GTCTTTGCCGACCTCAACGCCGCATTTGATCTCGGCGCCGAGAGCGCGGATGATGTCGATTTCCGCTTCGATGACGTCCTTCTCCAATTTGTAGGAGGGGATGCCATACATCATCATTCCGCCGGGCTTCTCATTCTTCTCGAAGACGGTGGGACGATAGCCCATCTGGGCGAGGTAATAGGCGCAGGAGAGTCCAGCGGGGCCAGCGCCGATGATGGCGATCTTATCGTCGAATTCGCCATTGCAGTTGGAGATGACTTTCTCAGGGATGTAGCGATTTTCCTTGGCGATCTCGCGGTCGGCAAGGAATTTCTTGACGGCGTCGATGGAGACCGGCGCGTCGAGGGTGCCCCTGGTGCAGGCGTCTTCGCATCTCTTGTTGCAGACGCGTCCGCAGACGGCGGGGAAGGGGTTCTCCCTCTTGATGAGGGCGAGCGCTTCGTCGTAGCGGCCTTCTTTGGCCATCTTGAGGTAGCCTTGTACCGGGACGTGCGCGGGGCAAGCCGATTTGCAGGGCGCGGTGCCGGTCGGATGGGTGTTCACGCGGTTATTGTCGCGATAGTTCTCATCCCAGGCGTATTTGCCCCAGTGGATGTTATCGGGAAGCGGCATCTTCGGGTACTGGACCTCGGTGCCATCCTTCTTGCAGAGCTTCTGGCCGAGCTTCACGGCGCCGGCGGGGCAAACCTCAACGCAGCGGCCGCAGGCGACGCAGTTCTCCTTGGTGACGTGCGCGGTGAAGGAGGAACGCGACATGTATGGGGTGTTATAGAGCTGCGAGGTGCGGAGGGCGTTGCAGATTTCGGGGTTGCAGTTGCAGATGTCGAAGATGTGGTCCTCGCCATCGATGTTGGTGATCTGGTGGACGTAGCCGTTCTTCTCGGAGAGTTCGAGGATGCGGAGGGCTTCTTCTTTGGTGATGTAATGGGCGCGGCCGGTTTCGACGGTGTAGTCCGCCATATCGCCGACCTGGATGCACCAGTCGTTCGGATCGTCGCCGCAGCCTTCGCCGAGAACGGCGCGGCTATAGCGGCAAGAGCAGATGCCAGCGGAGAGGTGGCCTTCGTATTTCTGGAGCCAGTAGGAGATCTTCTCGATCTTGATGGACTCGTTGTTCATCTGGACCTGCTTCTCGACGGGGATGACGTGCATGCCGATGCCGTCTCCTCCAGGCATGACCATCGGTGTGATGTGCTCTAGCGGCAAGAAGGTCATGCGCTCAAAGAAGTTCGCGACCGGCGGGTTTTTGTCGATGCGGTCGATCGAGGAATTGAATAGCTCGGCCGAGCCAGGGACGAAATAAGACAGACGGTATCTCTTCTCTTTGATGGGATCCTTGATCTTCAGATTCTCGTCAAAATATTCCTTGATCGGGCCATTGTCGTCATAATGGTCGCCATAATCGTATTCGATGAGACCATGGACGCAAGCGAGGTCAAGAACCTCTTTGCATTTGACGGGATCGAAATTCTTCTTGTTCATCTCGATGATCTCGTCGAGTTTGTAGAACTTTCTGAGTTTCATCGTGAGGGCAAGGTCGACCTCTTCCTCGGTCAGGATCTCGCGAAGTCCCCAATAATCAGGGCTCTCGGTCGTGATTTTGATTTTCGACGGGACCAAGTCAGTGATCTTCTGCGCGAGCTTTGCGTATTTCTTGTTTAGCTCGGCTTCGCCTTGGTGTTTCGAAATCGTTGCAGGATTCGTCCTATATTGTTCTGGCATTGTATGTCCTCCAAAGGGAATGCTGGCTCCATTATCCTAAAGGATAAAGCGAAATGCAACAAACGGATTTCGCCGAAAAGTTAGATTTCATCGAAAGTTAATCAACCTTATTATACAAATTGTTCGATTTTGTTACGCGACACCTAATGTTTTTTAAAGCGATAGAAATTCAGTTTCCAAAAGTCTCGGAGACAAATACTGCCTTCGATTATGGAACCCCTATTTTGTACAAACTGGTGAAAGTCGGTGAGATTTGGTGAAAAGTGGTGAAAAGTGGTGAAAAGTGGTGAAAAGTGGTGATTTTGATTTAATTATCATATACCGCAAAAGGGGGCGTTTTCTGAATCCGGAAACCCGAATTTCTAAACACCCCCTGGATTATATGTTTTAGATGCAGGACTAAGCGAGTTTGTTCTCGGCTTGGAGGATGCCATATCCTCCATCAACGCGCTTATAGAGGACGGAGACCTGATCGTCATCGATGTCGAGGTAGAGGAAGAAGTTATGGCCTAACGCTTCCATGCGGGTGATGGCTTCGTCAAGGGTCATCGGCTTCAGATAGATGGATTTGGTGCGAACGACTTCGTCTTTCGCTTCTTCTTCCATTTCTTCCTGGAAGTTCTCAAACGCAAGCGCTTTGCCTAGCGATTCGGAATCCTTGCTGCGTTCGAAGCGGGTTTTTAGCTTTCTCATCTGGCCTTCGAGCTTGTCGATGGCAAGGTCGATGGCGGCATAGAGATCGTTGTCGCGGACTTCGGTGCGGAAGTCCATCGGTTTGGTGAAGATCGTGATCTCGACTTTTGCGCCGACGGTGTAGCTTCTTACCACAACGCGGCAGGACACTTCGTCATCGATGACGAAATACTTGTCCATGCGTCCGACTTTCTTTTCAATGTCGGCGCGAATAGCGTCGGTGACGACGATGTTCTTTCCAATGATCTGGTATTTCATATGTATGCCCCTCCTAAGGGCTTTTGGTGACTATATTGTAGCGCAAAAAAGCGGAGTTGGGCAGGTCAATCGTTTAAATTTCTGTTCCAACTCCGCAAAATCGCGACAAATAGCGGGAAATAAACCGAATTACATAATATTGTCGACTAGCCCCGAGAACATGATTCCTCCCTTGGGGCTCGTCACGGCGAATCCAAATTCGTGATCGACGATAAAGTCCTCATAGACATCCACCCAAGGATATTCGATATAGGATGTTGTCTCATAAGACATATAGGTGACTGCCGCGCCTTCGATTCCGTGCTCTCCCACTTCAAGCTTTGCGACATGATGGACTTCGGAGCAGATGAGCGGGTCTTGGGATAACGGGGAGAAGTCAGCGGAAACATCGAACATCGAACGTATGCCGAAATCATTCATAAGCGTGGCCATTAGGTCCATATTGGATTCGGCGGTCCACTCTGGGAAGATGCAGCGGGTGTTGTAGCGCTCCGCCATGTCCTCGCTATAGATTTGGTAGGAATCATTGCTAAGCATCGTCTCGATATTGCTCGCGGTGAATACCTCTTTGGCGGAGTGCCCAACGCTAGGCAGCATGAAGTAAATGCCGTATCCAGCTTGGGTGTGGGTATGGAAGCAAGAGAAACTCTCTTCATGGTGGGCCTTCCCGGTTGCGTAATATCCGCGGCGGAGCTGCTTAGAAGAATATTCGCCATTTGGATTAAGGAAGCGGAATTCGCTGCCCGCATAAGGCAATTTGGCTCCCTCTCTCCATATGTCTTTCATGTAAATCGTATTCAAAATCGCATACAGGGTATCCACGGAAAGCTGAGGATTGATATTGATGAGCCCCTTTGTTTTCTCGCTGATGTATTCCGAGATCCTTTGGTTCGCCTCTTTGTTTTGTCCTGCAAAATCAGCCTCAAACGACTCGCAGCGATAATTCGTCGCCAAAGCGTCTAGGCATTCATCGTTCGACCGGGCATGACGATCGATCCAAATCGAATTGTTGAGCAATTCAATGCCATATAGGATGTCCTCGTTATCGCGATTGGAAGTGCCTAGCGAATAATGGGAATCGAAGAACGTCTGGTAATAGGAATCGAAGGTCGCGAAATCGAGGCCAAAAGCGCTAAGTATTTCCTCTCGCGTCGATGAAGCGGCTGTGCGCGCGGCTAAGCCAAGGCAAAGCTCGATCGAAATAGGCGACACGGCGAAATTGCTGTCCCCTACTCTTCCTTCTTGATCGCGAGCAGCAAGGGCCGCGCTTAGCTCGATGCCAAAGGAAGTGAATTTGTCTTTGAATTCGCGGTATCCTTCTTCTTCAAGCTTCCTCGAGTCCGCGGGGCGAGTTTCCTCGCTGACCGCCCGAAGCTTTTTAATCGGCTGGACAAAAGTTGTGCAAGAACAAACTAGTGGAACGAAACTCAACGTGGACAGGTAGCGTTTCTTCATAAACGAACTCTCCTTCTTTTCTAAATCATACAGCGGAAACGCATGCATGGGTGCATTGTGTTCTCGCTAGCTTTAATACTTGAAATAGGCTTGCCATGGTCAGCCTTTTTTACAGTTCGCAAATCGTAGGCTTTTGGCGAAATGTGGCAGGAAGAGTCGAAAAAAGCCATCGAGTGGAGATAGACGCTTCGCACCGCAAAGCTCCGTCATAGAAAAAGAGGCCCGATGGCGTCGAACCTCATTCATTCTTTCGATATTTATTTTCCTTCGGCGAAGAACTTTTTGATTTCCTCAACCTTATCTAGCTTTTCCCAAGGGAGGTCGAGATCAGGTCTTCCGAAGCAGCCGTAATTGCAGGTATCGCGATATCTGTAACTAGGGTGAGTCATCTTAAACGACTCAATGATTGCGCCAGGGCGCGCATCGAAGAATTTCTCTGCCGCCTCAAGAATCAATTCGTCGGAATAGTGTTTCGTTCCAAAGGTCGAAATCGATAGACTCAAAGGCTTAGCAACACCGATTGCGTAGGAAAGCTGAACCTCCAAACGGTCAGCCGCTCCCGCGGCGACGAGGTTTTTGGCAATATAACGCGCATAATACGAGGCGGAACGGTCGACTTTTGAGGGATCTTTGCCAGAGAAAGAACCACCGCCATGGCGGGATGCGCCGCCATAAGTATCGACGATGAGCTTGCGGCCTGTAAGCCCCGTATCGCCCTCTGGCCCGCCGATCACAAAGCGCCCCGTCGGGTTGATGAGAACCTCGAAATCTTCGTTCAGGCCGAAGCTTTGGGCAGTCGGGATCATGATGTTGTTCTTGATGTAAGCGCGGAAAGCGTCTAGATCGATATCAGGATCATGCTGGACCGACATAAGCACGGTGACTAGGCGCGGCTTTTCTCCGCCGTAATCGACGGTGACTTGGCTTTTCATATCGGGCCTAGCGCCTTTGAATTCGCCTGACTTCCTAAGGTTCGTCGCGACGCGGACGAGCTTATGGGCGAAGCTAATCGCCATCGGCATGTAGCCATCGGTCTCATTCGTGGCATAACCGAACATGATTCCCTGGTCGCCTGCGCCTTGATCAAGAGGGTTTCCGCGAGTCACGCCCATCGCGATGTCGGGGGATTGCTCCTTGACGCGGACATCGATTTTGCAGCTATCGCATCCGATGCCTAATTCCGAGCTCACATAGCCGATATCGCGAAGGACGCCTCTAGCGATCTTTTCGTAATCGACTTTGCCGCGGCAAGTGATCTCGCCGCCGATGAGGATGTATTCCGTCGTGGCGAAGACTTCGCAGGCAACCCTTGAAGTTGGGTCGAGACGAAGGCATTCGTCTAAAATCGCGTCGGCGATTTGGTCGCACACCTTGTCAGGATGACCTTCAGCGACGGATTCGCTGGTGAAGAGGATTTTGCGTTTTTCCATGATTTTTCTCCCATTTCCCGAAAAAAATAGCCCCCACATAGCGGAAGGCAATAACGTTCCATCCCCGAACATCGTTCCCCTTGTGGGCAGGGGCAATCAGCAAGCACTTACCGCTATAGCGGAGTTGCTAGCGCCCAAGGCTGATGCGGCGGCGCTTCTTGATGTTCAGCTTTTCGGCTGTGGGGTAACTATAGGCGAAATGGGGGTCTTCTTCAAGCGGGATGTTGCGGATTCGCTAACGAGCCCGCGCTGAAAAACCGTTTATTTGTTATACGCGCAGACCAATATCATCTTTTCCTCTTTGGTTATTCCAGCGTGATGGCCCTTGAGGATATGGACGTTGCTCTTGCGCGAAGTATCGACTAATAGCGAATCCCCTTTGGCTATGGCGATAAAGTCGCCAAGAAACTCTTTTATCCGCGGGTGAGGGTTGCCGACGCCGAAGAAATGTTCAGCTAGCGCCTCGCTCGCAGAAAGAACTTCGAAATCGGGATAGTGCTTCTTCATGAGGGTGGGGAACGCATCCTTGCACTCCTCTTTTACAAAGAAGGCGCGGCACCGCCCATCCAAGGAGATTGGTTTTCTCAAAGCGTCGCGAATCTCTGGAACCTTGGCGATATCCTTTGTCTTGACGTCTATTTGGCCGTGATCAGCGATGACGAGGACCAAAACATCGGGATTGTTTTTCGCGAATCGTTCGACGGCTTTCGATAAGGCGCGAATGATGAAGCCCACTTTGAGGCTATGGACCCCTCTTTGGTGAAGGCTGCTATCAGGCTCTTCATAATAGCTATAGAGGAATTCGCCACCGTTAGCGAAGAAATCGGTTGCCTGAGCTTCGATGTCGCGATAGGTTTTAGGGCCTACTTCGCTTAGGGGATAGGGGTAGCTGATCTTTGCCTTCACCCCTACTTCCGCTAGAAGCGAATCGAGTCGGGTGACAGGGCACTCCTTGTCCATTGAGAAATCTTCAACTTTGGACTTATCGATCGAGCTCGTCCCGCGGAAGCAATCGATGGGTATGCCATAATTATCGAATTGCTGCGACCAGCCAATCCAGCCAGTCTCGACGGGGAAGCGCGCGGTAAGAAACGAGGTTGTGGACGCGACGGTGGTAGCGGGATTCACGCAGTATAGCGAGGCAAATCCATGCTTTAGGAAGTCTCGCCCTAGATAAGAATGGGCATTTAAAATAGCCTCGCCCATCGCATCAAAAAGGAACACCGCGATCTTGCGATGTCCCTTGAATAGATGGTCGAATTCGGGCAATGATGGATGAAAAGTCGCATGCCCGTAGTGGCGAAGAATCGAATTGCTGAGATTCACCAACGTCTTCGTGGAGTCGGTGACGTAACGATCAAATCTCGCCATGGCCTTTCGAAGCTTTCATTGCCTCAAGTGCTAGAGCGATTTGATCGGGGCAAGAGGTGCGCTGGGTGCGCGACCCACGGCACTCAATGCCCTTGAGCCTAGAGACGACTTCATCCACCTTCATTCCCTTCGCAAGGGCCGAAATGCCCTGAAGGTTGCCATGGCATCCGCCAACGACGTCGATGCCCAAAATGACATCTCCATCGTAATGGATGACGAGCTTGCGCGAGCAAACGTTCTGCGGGATGTAGGTGAAAGTCTGTTCCATATTATCGATATGCGATTACTTGCCGCATTCTCCTTCGCAGCATTCGCCGCCGAAGCGGACGATCTCGCCATAGACTTCGCCAGAAGCGCAGGCGGCGTTGGATTCGTCGGTGTCGATGTGCATCGCAAGGGCGAACTTCGGAGAGACGCGGATGACGGTGTCGCCGAAGATGGTTTCGCGGTCTGCGGTTTTGACGCGGACGTAAACGGACTCGCCATCCTTAACACCGAATCTCTTGGCATCCTCAGGAGTCATATGGATGTGCCTTTTGGCGACGATCGCGCCTTCTTCGAGATGGAGTTCACGACCGTTTTCAGGATTGACGAGGGTGATGGGAGCGCTTCCTTTGACGTCGCCAGAAAGGCGAATGAAGGGAGCGATGCCAAGGGTGCGGGCATCGGTTGCGGAAATTTCGACTTGGTTCAAAGCCCTAAGAGGTCCAAGGATCGAGACGCCATTGATGGCGCGGGGCTTGCCGGTTTTGGGATTGACGGGGCCGACGAGGTTGAGCCTCACGGTCGAGACGAATTGCCCAGGCTGGGAGAGCTCTTTGCGGAAGCCAAGCTCCGCATGTTCGCCCTCGGGGGCGCCCATAAGATAGTCGAACGCCGCTTGATCGAGGTGGATGTGGCGAGCGCTCGTTTCGACGAGGATTTTGTTTTCCATGGTGATAATTGTCCTTTTTCCTTAAGTTAGACGTGCACATTATAGTACAACGCACGCGAAAGGGCACCGCGAATGCAATCTCATTTGCTCGCAGGGATGCATTATGCAAAATGGGAAGGGACGAAGATAATATAGGCTGTTCACCAAAGAAAATCCCCTGGGCCAGGTTAAGGCTTTGGGGATGTCTTCGATTATTCTTTGCTGATCTCGCTTCCGCCTGCGGAATCGATGAAGAGTTCAGACGCGGAATCGAGGTACTGCCTTTTCTTTTCCTCGTAATCGTGTTCCGAGATAAGTCCGTCGTCGTAGAGCTTTTTCGCGGAGCGGAGTTCTTCGATCGCGAGGTTTGCGTATTGAATAGGGCCAGGTTCTTCCGGCTCAGGAATCGGAGCTGGGGTCAATAGGACTTTGATGGCGCGACCGATGTCATCGGCATTCAATAGGCCTTCCACCGTATGGCCGGCTTCATCGCCTAGCATCACGACGGATCCGTTCCCGGATTTCAAGATCTTGATCTTCGCGACTTCCATCACGAAATCCTGTCCCGCGCCGCGATACTCGACGCGGTCTGGATAAACGGCGAATCTCTTGCGCTTTGCCATCAATTTGCCGATGAAGGCCGCGAGTCCGAATAGCAGCGCGATTGCCGCGGCAATAGCCGTGAGCAGCCATCCCATTTCGAAACTCACAAAATGAAACACGACGGCGAGCGCAGCGGCCACAAGAGCGAAAAACGCTGCGCCAAGGTACAGGAAACCCTTTTCGTCAAAAGCGAATACACCTTTAATGATGGGCTGGTTCTGATTTTCTTCCATATGCAGTCCTCTTACTGGGAATAATTGTAATATGGGTGACGGAAATTTCAAGCAAACGCGGGCGTGAGTGTCCCTATGCGTATTTTTATTACCGCTACTACCCGATAAGTCGTGATCTTGGGGAAAGCATCCAGGAGTTCATTACCAAAACGCTGGAATCCTAAGCGGCCTTTTCGCATACGCGATTACGGAATTAGCGACGCTTCCTACGCCAAATCGGCCGCTAGCTTTCGGGCAAGGCCCACGGAAGGTGAAATTTAGAAAATTTTTTCTACCCCGAAGCCATGATTGCGTTTATCCTAATGCCGGAGAAAAACCATGGACGAAGAAAAGGATGAGGAAAAGGAAGGCCTAAACGTAGCCAAAGTCGAATCCGAACAGCTTCAGGACATCATCGACCGCAAGGATCGCGAAGCCCTGAAGGACGTTTTCCTGCACGTTCCTTCCATCGATATCGCCGAAGCTGCGAACGAGATGGAAGCCAAAGACCTCATCTTCATCTTCCGCAACGTGGAAAGCAGCCTCACCGCTGATTTCTTCGACGCGCTTTCTCAAGACACCAAAGAGCAGCTCATCGCGGCCATGACGAACCGCGATCTAGTGCAGATCATCAATTCCCAGGCAGCCGATGACGTCGCCGACACCGTGGGCGACATGCCTGCGAACTTAGCCAACAAAGTCCTTCGCGCAGCCGATAAGGATATGCGAAAAGACATCAACGCCCTCCTTAAATATGAGGAAGGGACCGCTGGATCGCTCATGACGACCGAGTACCTCGAGTTCTTGGATTCGACCACGGTCGAGGAGGCAATCGAACTCATCAGGGAACGCGGCCGCGACGCGGAGACCATCTACACAATCTTCGTGAGAAACCCCTCCCGTCGATTTGTCGGAACGGTAGACCTTGACGATTTGATCTTTGCCTCGAAAGACCAAAAGCTCAACGAGATCATGAACCAAGACGTTGTGTCTTGTTTCGTTGGCACTGACCAGGAGGAAATCGGCCAATTGTTCCGCCGCTACGACTTGAACGCCTTGGCCGTATTGAATGATGACTCCTGCCTCGTTGGCGTCATCACCATCGACGACGCGGTCGACGTCATGACCGAGGAGAGCAACGAGGACTTGGCCCGTATGACCAACATGGAGCCAACCGATAAGCCATATATGGAAACAGGGGCTTGGGATAATGCGAAACGCTGCATCCCTTGGCTTGTTGCCCTATTGATCCTTGGCACCTTCACCACGATGGTTCTGAACCGCTTAGAGGCACAAGATGTGTTCGTGAAGCTTCCGATCCTCATCGCCTTCGTGCCGATGCTAATGGATACAGGCGGCAATGCGGGCGGCCAGACAACGGGACTTATGATTCGTGGGCTCGCCGTTAAAGAATTCGGTCCGAAGCAAGTGCTTAAGATCTTGTTCAAGGAATTCAAATCTTCATTGATCGTTGGAGGGGTAGTCGCTTCCTTCGTCTTCCTCTGGCTCCTCGTCGAGCAATATACCGGCATCGTGAGCGGCGTCGGCCCAGGGCTAGAAGGATTGAACATCTGGAACGGCTCATGCTGGAGCCCCGAATTCGCGGGATACGCGTTAAGAAACGCTGGGCTTGTTAGCCTTACGATGCTATTCGCGATCGTTGTCTCGAAAGCCGTTGGCACCTTGCTTCCGATGGGAGCCGCCGCAATCAAGAAGGACCCTGCGCTTCTATCCCAGCCACTTCTTACGACGATCATGGACGTCGCAACCCTCATGATCTACTTCGCCATTGCAATGGCGTTCCATCCGATCTGATTCGAATTACTGTCTAGGCCGCGCGAACCTTGCGCGGCCTTTTCATTGTCTTCCGAATGAAAGAAACCGATCGCTATCTTATGGGCTGAAAAACGAATTGAGGGGATACGTGACATCGTTTTCGTCTATTTCAGCCAAGTTTAAGCAAGCGATTGAGCGATTTGATTTACGGCTGTTTTGCCGGTTTGAAACGGGTCAGGTTAGATTTGTTGTTGATTTCTATCGGGCGGCTGAATATAATTCATCTCGCTGCGGGAGTGGCGGAATTGGTAGACGCGTACGTTTGAGGGGCGTATGAGTAAAATCGTGTGGGTCCGAGTCCCATCCCC
>CACYCS010000144.1 GCA_902773005.1 uncultured Erysipelotrichaceae bacterium | reverse complement strand
CTCTGTAATCTTTCGATAGAACATGGAATGTCCTCCTATTTCGTTAATATTATTGCACTTTTTCGGCCGAAAAACAGCAATGTCGATGCACTTTTTCGGCCGAAAAAAAGCAATTCGATGAATGAAAAAGCAACAAATCAGTCGCGATTGGACGGGCAAATATCAGCAGAAAAGTGCCTCGCCATCGGATTATTTCCTACAATGGAGAGGCACTAGTAAACGAGCAAGTGTTATTCTTCGTCAAAGCGATCGTCTTCTTCGCTTTCCTCTTTGGGTTCGCCTTCGCTTTGGGAAGGGATTTTCTTATAGATGTGGATCTCGCGGACCAATGAGACGATGGCGATGACGATCATCAGCGAGGCAACGAGGGTAAAAGGAACGTACAAAAAGGAAGGGAATCCGCTATGCCGGGGAAATACCGTGAACGTCACAACGATGAAGGCAATGGCGGCGGCCACGATGAGTGAACTTGTCAAAATGCAGACGGCGAGCCATTGTCCCCTGTTGGCCATCGTGGGTTTCCCCATGGAAGAAGGCGACGAGCTATGGTGAGAAAAATGGTGATGATGGTGCAGGTGGTTGGTCGTGTGATGATGGTGATGATGCATGCTCATGGTTTGGCCCTCCTTTAACAGATTGCCCAACGCGAAAGTATAGGCGCGCAGGGATAAGCGCGCAATCGATAACGGGGAAATCGTCGATTCGCATGCATGGCTGACAAACAGAAAACCGTCCCCGGCTGTTCACCAGAAGACGGCTTTGAATTGAATTCCGTTGGAGGGCTTATTCGTTTTTGCCCTTAATCATCTGTTTTCCCGCCGGTATAGAGCTCGTAGTATTTGCCCTTCATTTCAAGCAGTTGATCATGGGTTCCACGTTCAATGATGCGGCCGCGTTCAAGGACGATGATGACGTTGCTATTCTGAACGGTGGAAAGCCTATGGGCGATGACGAATACCGTGCGGCCCTTCATAATCGCATCCATGCCCTGCTGAACGAGCTTCTCGGTGCGAGAGTCAATCGAGGAAGTAGCTTCATCTAGAATCAGAACAGGCGGATTCGCGCATGCGGCCCTAGCAATGGAGATAAGTTGCCTCTGGCCTTGGGATAATCCAGCGCCTGCGCCAGTCAAAATCGTATCATACCCTTGTGGGAACATGCGGATGAAGTTATCGGCATTGGCGAGCTTTGCGGCGCGGATGACGTCTTCATCCGTCGCGTTCGGATTGCCATAGCGGATGTTCTCCTTCACCGATGCGGTGAAAAGGTTCGTCTCTTGGAGAACCATGCCCATCGCGCGGCGGAGATCGTGTTTCTTGATCTTGTTGATGTTGATGCCGTCGAAGCGGATCTTGCCATCCTCGATGTCGTAGAAGCGGTTCAATAGGTTCGTGATGGTTGTCTTGCCTGCGCCTGTGGCTCCGACGAAAGCGACTTTCTGGCCGGGCTTCGCGTAGAGGGATACCCCATGCAGAACCGGCTTTCCTTCCACGTAACCAAAGTCGACGTTATCCATGGTGATATGGCCAGCAAGCCAAGTATAGGTGATGCTTCCATCCGCGGTATGGGGGTGTTTCCATGCCCAGCGGCCAGTGGGGTGATCAACCTCAATTGGCGACCCATCCTCGCCTTCTTCGGCGTCGACGAGGGTAACGTAACCCTGATCGATTTCAGAAGGCTCATCGACCAATTCGAAGATGCGTTGCGCGCCTGCCATGGCCATGGTGATCATGTTCACTTGGTTGGCAAGCTGGGCGACTGGCATAGTGAAGGAACGTCCAAGGAGCAAGAAGGTGATGATCGTGCCTGCGGTAAGGCCCGCGACGTTATAGCCCACGCCAAGTCCGCCGATCAAGGCGAGCACGACGTATTGGATATTCGATAGGTTATTGGTGATCGGGCCAAGGATATTGGAGAACCTTGAGGCCTTCGTGGTGTACATGCAGAGGTCATCGTTCAGCTTATCGAAGCCTTCTTTGGATTGCTGCTCATGGTTGAACACCTTGATGACCTTCTGGCCGGAAATCATCTCTTCGATGTAGCCATTCGTCGCGCCTAGGGCACGTTGCTGCCCGATGAAGAACTTGGTGGATTGCTTGGTGACGATGCCAACGACCACGAGGATGATGACGAAGAAGCCAAGGACCACAAGAGTCAAAAGCCAGTTGGTGGTGATCATCGCGACGAAGGCGACGATCATGGTCACAACCGATTGGACCACGGTTGGGAAGACGCGCGAGATCATTTCGCGGAGGGTATCGATGTCGTTGGTGTACACCGACATGATGTCGCCATGGGTCCTAGTATCGAAATAGGACAAAGGCAAGCTCTCCATGTGCTCGAAGACCTGGTCGCGGATCACTTTCTGCGTCCCCTGCCCGATCATCGAGACCAATACCTGATAGGAATAGGCGGATATCACGCCTAAGCCATAGACGCCGATCATAATGAAGATCGCAGTTGCGAGGTTATCGAAGGTCTTGGTTCCAGCGAGGATGCCGTTGATTTCCCGGTCGACGAGGATGCGTCCGATGAAGAGGTTCCCGACGACGCCGGATGCCGCGGAAACTAGAATCGCGGCCGAGGCCAAAAGGATCAGCCAGTGATAACGCTTCCACATGATGCCGAAGAGGCGTCCGAAAATCTTCAAGGTCTCCCTGAAGGTCAGCTTCTTCACGAATTTTCCGGGTCCCTTACGCGGCATCGAAGTCACCTCCGCCCAATTGGGTCTCGTAAAGCTCGCGGTATGCGGGCGAATTCTGCATCAATTCATCATTGGTGCCTTCGGCGATGATCTTGCCATCCTCAAGGATCAGGATCTTGTCGCAATCCTTAATCGAAAGGATGCGCTGAGCGATGATGAACTTGGTGGTTTCGGGGATCTCGGTTGCGAAGGAATGGCGGATCAAGGAGTCAGTATGGGTGTCGACCGCAGAGGTTGAGTCGTCGAGGATCAAAACCTTCGGGTGCTTCAAAAGGGCGCGGGCGATGCAAAGCCTTTGCCTTTGGCCGCCGGAGATATTGGTTCCGCCTTGATCGATCGGGGCATCGTATTTCAGAGGCTGCCTCTCGATGAATTCGTCGGCGCATGCAAGCTTAGCGGCATGCTCAAGCTCCTCTTGGGTCGCATTGGGGTTGCCCCAAAGCAAATTTGAGCGGATGGTTCCGGTGAACAAGACGTTCTTCTGCAAGACCACCGCGACGGAATCGCGAAGCTTTGCAAGGTCGTAATCCCTGACGTCGACCCCGCCGACTTTGACGCTTCCTGAAGTCACGTCATAAAGTCTAGCAATCAAGGAGATCAAAGACGATTTGGAGGACCCCGTGACACCGATTATGCCAACGGTCGAGCCCGAAGGGATATTCAAATTGATGTCATTCAGGACGTCTTTCGTGGCATCTGCAGAATAACGGAAGTGAACGTGGTCGAACGTGACGGAGCCATCCTTCACTTCTTCCACCGCGTTCTCGGGGGAAACGAGGTCAGGCACTTCGACGAGAACCTCGGCGATACGTTCCGCGGAGTTGCGGGAGATGATGACCATGACGAATCCCATGGACAAGAACATCAATGACATCAGCACCTGGTTCGCGTAGGTGAATAGCGCGGTAAGGCTACCGGTGTTGAACTGGTCTGCGGCGTTTCCAGAGGCAACAACCATGTGGGCGCCGAACCAAGAGATAAGAAGCATCGCGGTATAGATCGCTAGCTGCATCGCCGGGCTATTGAACGCGAGGATGCGCTCCGCGTGGATGAATGAACGGTAGATGAAATAGGACACCTTGCCGAACTTCTCGTTCTCGAATTGCTCACGGCCAAAGCTCTTGACGACGCGGATGCCGTTCAGATCTTCCTGAACTGAGGCGTTGAGGTCATCGTAAGCGTTGAAAACGCGAACCATGGTCGGATGGACTTTGATCGCGATGAAGAACAAAACGAATCCAAGAACCGGGACGAGCGCAAGGAAGATAAGCGCGAGCTGCCAGGATTTGGTGGACGCCATGATGAGCGCGAAGATCATCATCATCGGGGATCTGACGACCAATCTGAGAATCATCTGGAGCGAGAACTGAACGTTGGTGACATCGGTTGTGAGACGGGTGACCAACGAAGCGGAAGAGAACCGGTCGATGTTCACGAAGGAGAAATCCTGGATTTTGTAATACATCGCCTGGCGGAGCCTCTTGCCGAATTGGGCGGAGGCGCCGGCTGCGAACCAGCCCGCAAGAATGCCAAACAAAGTGGAGGCAAGGGCAAGGCCGACCATGATGCCGGCATACATCCAAAGCCCAGCGAAATCGAAATCGCCCACAAAATCGGCTTGGGGGTCGATGATATTGACGATGAACTCGCTGAAGAAAGGAATCAAAACCTCGCACACGACTTCGCAGGCAACAAAGACCCACGTCAAAACGACGGACCCAATGCTGCCTTTCAGATAGGTTCCGATCGTTTTGAAAGCATGGAGGCTCTTGTAACGCTTCTCCTGTGCTTCATTTCTTTTTCTCACCGACTCGGGCACTTCATCGGCGATCGCTTTTTTCGACATCGTTCTTCCCACTGAAAGTTACAAGGGAAACCTTAATGACGGCGCGAAAGAATGTCAATTCAATTTTGAATTGATTTTGCGTATTGACTAAATGCTTAGTTCAGCACGCCAAGCTTCGATGAGCTTTTCGAGGCTCACCGCGGCATTCGCGGGACTCGTTGACGGCAAAACCACGCACATGTCCACCATCTTT
>CACYCS010000143.1 GCA_902773005.1 uncultured Erysipelotrichaceae bacterium | reverse complement strand
GAGCAACTACGACGACCATTCCAAGAATTTCTCCTTCTTAATGGACCGAGAAGGGAAATGGAGGTTGTCGCCTGCATACGATTTAACCTACGCGAACGACCCTAACAGCAACTACATCAACAACCACCAATGCCTGATCAACGGCAAATTCGAGGGGATCGCGATCGACGACCTCCTCAAAGTTGGAATCGACTCTGGGCTCAACAAACGAAAGATGGATGTCATCATCAAGGAAGTCAAATCCGCGGTGCGGAACTGGCCGACCTTCGCCGCCACAGCCGAGATCCCCGATAGCAAAGCCCTAGAGGATTACGCGAACTTCGTTTTGCTCGATTGAGGAAAACCCACAAAACGCAAAGTGCTTACGCCCTGTTTTTGTCTTAAAACGCAAGGTATCTGCTACATCACCACTGCCTTTCCCAGAGACAAGAGCAAATTCATGTAAGGAGTCCAACAATGAAAAAAGAAACCGTGTTAATTCTACTCGATTATTATTTTGGCCCAATCCAATGCGATTGGCTTGATGAAGAGGGGAGGCAGATCACGAAAATCCCCGTCGTCGATTCCGACGAAGAGGCGCAGCGCCTTAACAAAGAGGCAAACAGCCTTTGGCTTACGCTCTTCACTCCCGTGGATTTCACCGAGGAGAACCCCAGCGGGTTCGTCTTCGATGAGCAGCGGGAGAAGGAGATCGCCCCCGAGCTGCTCTCCCTCATCGAAAGGCTCATCTCCAAGCTGGAGGAGATTAACGACGGCAGCTACGTCGTCGAGGACAGGGAGACCCCTAGGCTAAAAGCCCTAATTGGCGCGAAATAGTCTCAACCCAGGGTGCGCTGGCCTTCGCTTGGGCCGGCGCATTTTTATATGTTGTTGGAAGGAAATATGCGTTCTGCGAACGCCCAATCGGCGGCTTTCGTTGCAAAATGGCTCCGATGCGAGGTTCGTTTTGCTGTCCGGCACCACAAATATGGCGCCTTATTGCTCGGAATCGGGCTTGTTCCTATTAGAGGAAAGCATATATATCGCCTTTTGGCGGTCGATTTCCCGCAAAAGCTCCTCCCTGTCCGGAAGATAGGTCTTGTATTTTGCCGCGTATAGCTGCGTTGAGTCGTAAAGGGCGCTATAGCGGATGACGTCCTCACTGGTTTCGGCGCAGAGGAGGATGCCGATGGTTGGCCCGTCCCCGTCCTGCTTGAATCGGTCGTCGTAATAGCGGACATAACTATCCATCTGCCCGACATCTCTCGGCTCAAGTTTATCCGCTTTGAGGTCGATCAGGACGTAGCAGCGCATGTAGATGTTATAGAACACGAGGTCCACCCTGTCCCCCGACTCCAAGCCGGGAAGCCTCTTTTGCCTGGCGACGAAGGTGTAGCCCTTGCCTAGCTCCAGGAGGAATTCCGCAAGATGCGAGATGATGGCATCTTCCAGCTCAGATTCGTCCTTGGCTCCTTTTTCGGGCAATCCGAGGAATTCCATGACAACCGGGTTCTTGATGTATTCCTCGGGGTCGTTGACCTTAGAGGGCAGCGCCTTGCCTAGCGCCTTTTCGGCAGCGGCCTTCCCTTTCGTCGAGAGCAGCCTCTCGTAGGATTGGCTGTGGATGGCCCTCTGCAATTGCCTCACGCTCCAGCCGGATATGAGGGCTTCCTTCTCGTAATAGGAGCGGGCGAGAATATTATCGACGCGCAGCAGCGTTCTATAATGAGTCCATGAAAGGAAAGATTGTCGATTCACTGAGTCGAAAAAGTTCGGATACGCACGGTAGAATTGGACATAGAAATAAAGAGAGGAACGATCGAAACCACCACCGTATTTTTCCGTAAGAAGTCTCGATAGATTCGAGATAATCTCCGCGCCGTAATCGGCTCTTCCGTCTCTTAGCATCTCTTCGGATATGCGCTTTCCGAGCAGGTAGTTCCGTTGTAACAATGTTACATTGACCGCGCGTATTGCGGCGTTTCTGGACCCCTCGATGATTGAGCTGAGGTCATCGAGCACGTTCGCGCTTTGAGCCGAAGACGCGATTGCCGAATCAAGGGAATAGAACCTTTCGAGGGTATCGGCGCTTGGTTTGAACCTACCGCCCTCAAGCCGATTGACGGTGGCATAGGAAACACCAAGTCTTTCAGCCATCTCCTTTTGGCTGAGCCCCATCGCAAGGCGCTTTGTCTTTAGTTCATCTTTGAATCCCATAATAAAACTGTAACATTAATGTTATATGTAATCAATATGCCGTTGATTATTGCTTGTGGTTTCCGAAATTTCTGCACATCCATAGTCATGTGCTCGGCTTGCGCTTCTTGAATCTGACATCAAATAGGATAAGTCTTGTCGTCAAGTAGTTTTTCTCTTTTTGTGCTTTCTCTTTTGAGGGCATGCCGAAAACGGGGCATAAAATCCCTTTTAAAATCTCTGCGGTTTGCTAAACTATCTCTCGAAGAAGG
>CACYCS010000142.1 GCA_902773005.1 uncultured Erysipelotrichaceae bacterium | reverse complement strand
TTTTGTATAGCGTTCCTTAATAGCAAGACGAATATAGAATTCACGCTCTTCATCGGATTTACAGCCTGACATTATCAGCAGATGATTCGTCCAACTCAATTGTGTCACCAGTGGTGACACTTTTTCATTTTCCGCATAAAGCTCATAGAACTGCTTCATCCTGTACAAGCCTCTGCGGTTAAATCCTTTAATTCCAGGGAATCGATCTTGTATATATTTCGAAAGTGCGTCTATATAGCCATCACCATATGCAGCTTCCTTCGCACGTTCAGAAAGGAATTTACCAACAGCTTGATACATATGTATCAGTTCCTCATTTACCTTTCGAAAAGCATTTTCTCTGGCTTGATTTATTATATTAACAACTTGATCAAAACCTTTGTCCATTTCATTCATAAGACTATCTCCTGTAAAAGTGTCACCAGCGGTGACACTTTCTTAGCTTAATGGTATAAAACTTAAAGTATATCTTACCCCGAATAGCAACTATTTTAAATGAAAATCCCAGTAACCACGCGGCTTAATACCATTTTTATCAACATTTTTTGCTTTACACGATAGCATGACCTTTCGTGGTGCTTTCGTGTAGCAATCGTGAGCTTTCGTGTAAAATTTATACCTTTCGTGTAAACACCAAAAGTTATTGTCACCTATCGTCACCGCAATTTGATAGCTAAAAATAAAAAAGCACCAAGAAAACTTGGCTGAAAAAACCTACTTTTGGTGCTATTTTTGGCAAAATATGACTAACGCCGGGATTCGAACGTATAAAAAAAGACTGATATTTTGTATCAATCCGGTTGTTTCAATATGGCGGAGAAGCGGGGATTCGAACCCCGGCGAGGGATGGACCCTCCTATCGGTTTTCAAGACCGACCCCTTCAGCCGCTTGGGTACTTCTCCATTTGGTGGTCCATCGGGGGCTTGAACCCAGAACCTCACGATTATAAGTCGTGCTCTCTAACCAGTTGAGATAATGGACCATTCGCCCTTTCGGGCTTGCTTATTATACGCGCGAACGAAGCGCGTGGTAAACAAATTGGCTATTCTTCTTTCGACTCGGCTGCCGCAGCTTCTTTTGCAAGTGCTTTGCCAAGCCTTTCGTTCAGCTCAGCGAATATCGCGAAGCCGATGATTGCCACAATCGATATTATGAGAATGGCGAATCCGAATTCCCCGTTGAAGGCCGCGATGAAGCCAACGGAAGGCACGTAATATAGGTTATCGAAGAAGTCGGCGGCAAGAAGCGCGATCTCGACCCAATGGAAGATCTCAACGTATTTGGTGAGCTTGCCGGTCAAGGCGTTGAACGCCCCGCATCCGAAGACGCCGAATGAGACGAATAGCTTCAATATGAGCCAGGCAAGCTGAACCGTAGCGTAGTATTTCCCGTTCTCTTGGCTTGCTAACTCATGGATCGAATGGAAGCCTTCCACGAAATGAATGATTCCAAGAACTAGCGAAATGATAGAAAAGATCAGGAGCCACAAAGCCTGGTAATGCTTTAATCTGCTCCAATCGATCCGTTTGTTTTTCATGGGGATAATTCTAGTCACTTCTACGGAAAAAGCCACTGGCAAATTCCCAGTGGCTTGTTTCAATTCGCGAATGCCTTATTCCGCTTTGCTGTCTGCAGTGGGCTACTCGTCAACGACTTCCGCGTCGACGGATTTGGTCTCTTCCGCCTTCCCTTCGGGATCATCGACGATCACTTTGGTCGGTTCGTTGGGATCATCGTCAACGATGGCGATGTCTTTGCGTTTCTCGGCTTTGCCAAGGAACTCAAGGATGCCGTAGACGAGGTATCCAACGCCCATGGCGAGGAGCAAGATGCCGGCGATGACGAAGACGTATTCCATGATCTTGTCGGCATTCCAAACGAGCGCAAGATCGAGGATGCCGAAGGTCAGTAGGCCGACGGCGACCGCGAATGGGAAGATGCAGCCTTTCTTGTTTTCTTTCGGAGCGCGGATCAAGAACATCGTGGAATAGATGAGGAAGATTCCGCCGGCGACGATCATGGCGAGGCCAACGAACAATGCGCCGAAGTTGAAAACGCTAACGATTTCAGCGCCACCATACTGGTTGAACTGGCTGCCGGCGATGACGAAGGCGATACCGATCGCAAGCTCCATGGAGTTCGTGACGATCGAACCTGTCTTCGACATGACGACGAGCGAGAAGTTCGGTGCGATGGCGGTGAGAATGACATCCATGAGGATGCCGAATGCGGCGGCGATGATGATCAGGACGCCGAGGATGGTGAATGTGGCAGAGTAAGCGTCGACGTTGGCGCGGAAGACCAACGCGAGGATGCCGACCACGAATAAGAGCACGGCCTCGATGATGCTATAGATGGCATGTGCCCTTGTTCCTTGTTTGAACATAGGTTTTTCCCTCCCAAAATTTGGACGCGCTTTTAAGCGCGAT
>CACYCS010000141.1 GCA_902773005.1 uncultured Erysipelotrichaceae bacterium | reverse complement strand
TTACCTGATGCTCGCCAAGAGGGAAGAAGCAGTCAAAACCGCTTTCTATGAGGAATCGAAGAAATACTTCGAAGACCTTTATGATGGTGTCGAATGGTCCTGCTATCCTACGATCAGCCACGAATCCCGCGAAAACGAACTGGGCGAGATCTTCGTGCCGCTAGGCATTGAGCAAGCCCAGATGAACGCGATGGAAAGGCAATACCGCATCAGCAGGAACGAGTTTTTCATCGCCGTCGCCGTCCTCGCCATCTCTATTTACAACAAGAAGAACGACATCAAGATTTCTTGGATCTACAACGGACGCGAAGACATGCAGATGATGTCCACGGTCGGACTGTTGTTCCGCGATCTTCCAATCGGCGCGCGCCTTAACGACAAAGAAACCATCCGCGACCTCTTCGCCGACATCCATAACCAAGTCCAGGGTGGCATCGAGCATAGCTGCTACGCCTACGTCGACCGCCACAACCAAGTCGGAAGCGGCGAATGCGCCTACTTGCTCTACCAGCAGGATATCCGCGATATGGGCGGCGCTGACGGAATGAACATCGAAACCGTCGATATCCGCCAGAACCAAGCTGCCTCTCAAACGATCCTCGACATGGAAATCCTTGACGGCAAAGAAGGGCTTGTCCTCATGATCGACTACGCCGCCTCGAGGTACAACCAAGAGAGCATGGAGCGCTTCCGCGACCTCTTCGTCATGACCGCTCAATCCCTCGTCACCCACAATTCGCAGCAAGACGTTACCATCGGAGAGCTTAAGCGCAAGCTCGGTGACAAGAGCAACTTCTTCTCCAAGATCATCGGCATATTCAGAAGGAAAAAATAGTGAGCAAGGAATCCGAAAGAATCGCCGCGGAAAAAGCGCGGCTGCAATCGATGTATGGGGAGAACAAAGATCTAACCGAGAACCCAGACAAAGAGCATTCAGCCGTTTGCCATAATGGTGTTTTCGTTCCCAAAATCGATGGCACGGTACGCATATTTAAGGGAATTCCCTTCGCGAAACCGCCCGTTGGGGAAAGAAGGTGGAAGAGGGCTGAGCCCGCTCCAGAAGGGCAGGGGATCCACGAAGCCTACTATAACGCCAAATCCCCGATTCAGACCGTCATCGATTCCGAGCGTTCGTCCTATTATCCTCAAAGCGAGGATTGCCTATATCTGAACGTTTGGGTCAATGACGCCTGTGAGGACAAAGACAAGCCCATCATGGTTTTCATCCACGGAGGCTCCTATGGTTGGGGCGGCACAGTCGACCCTCTTTACGACGGTCTCAACTTCGTTAAGCTTCATCCTGAAGTCATTTTGGTCACGATCGCCTATCGCATCGGATTATTCGGCTTCTTGGACCTAAGCTACCTCAAAGGCGGCGAAGCGTATGAAGATGCGCCAAATCTAGGCATCCTCGATCAGATCGAAGCCCTGCGTTGGGTTCAAAGAAACGGAAAAGCCTTTGGAGGTGACGTGAACAACGTCACGGTCTTCGGCGAATCCGCAGGAGGAGGCTCCGTATCCCTTCTGCCGATCATCAAAGAGGCAAAAGGGCTATTCCATCGCGTCATCGCCGAAAGCGGATCCGTCGCTTTGACGTATTCCAAGGAAGAATGCAAAGGCTTGACCGATAAACTCATCAAAGCCGCAGGAACTGACTCCGTGGAAGAACTCATGAAATTCTCAACCGAGAAAATGGCGGAACTGAATGAGGGGCTCAACGAATCCAACAATTTCCCGATGCGCGATGGCAAGCTCATCCCCATCGATCCATATGAGCCATACCTCAATGGCGAGACCAAAGACATCGACATGATCCTCGGCACCAACGCCAACGAGCTGAACTATTGGATCGGTGAATTGGGCGGGCTGTTCTTCTATAGCGCAGGCATGCCCATCAAATACAAAGCCGACACCGCCAAGTTCAGCAAAGAGGACATGGATCGCGTCAAAGCGTTCATGAAGGTCGCGAAAGGCAACAAGGTCGCCCGCATCACCGAGTTCTACAACGAGATCATGTTCCGCCTTCCCGCGATTAAGCAGGCCGAGGGCCACTCTGCAAAAGGCGGCAGCGTCTACATGTATTACTGGAAGGAAGAATCCAAGAAGCCCTTGTTCAAAGCCTGCCACGCCGTAGAGCTCGCCTACGTCTTCAATAACGTCGACGAGACCATATATACCGGCGAAAAAGCGGACCCAGAACTCGCTGCAATGGTATCCAGCATGTGGGCGAATTTCGCCAAAAACGGTGACCCGTCCCCCACGGATTTGCCTTGGAGCAAGTATGAAGTGGGGGGAAGAAAGGTCATGGCCTTCAAAGCCGGCGGCACAAAAGAGGCATCCGACATATTGAAAGAGCAGAGAGAATTGCTGTTCCCAATTCTAAACTACATGGTGAACCCAGGGTATGCGGACATGATCGATGAACTCTCCTTCGGCGGTAAGGCCAACGCCGCATTCAATTCCGTCCTAAGTTGCATCTCCACCCTCGTCGCTGAGCGAATCATCAAATAAAGTTGCATCGGAG
>CACYCS010000140.1 GCA_902773005.1 uncultured Erysipelotrichaceae bacterium | reverse complement strand
GATGATCCTAACGTCTATGATGTCACCGATGACATCATCTCGATCATCGACACCATCCGCGAAGCCACGGAAGCCAATGAGGAAGAACCCCAATAATATAAGGAAGGAATTCCATATAACTCACCCAAGCGAATCGTGTTCATAATGCGGTTCGCTTTTTAGCTCAAAATGGTCATAAGTGTTTTCAACGATTGAGGCTGACATAGAAAACCTTCGGTTTTGATTGAATTCTCGCTCCCTTGAAATACAATTTGGTAAAGATCATAGTTGCCTTGCCTCTTTCGAATTTGCTCGGGGGAGGGTAATAGATTCCATTACGCATTCGTGCCTCGGTCAATTGATCGGGGGTGTTTATATTTTGGCAAGCTGTTTAGCCAAACCTCGAAGCAAAAACACCGGACGAGTTTCAGGAGATTGTAAATGGAAAACCATAGCATCTGCCCTATATGTGGCTCGCAGCTTCAATTCGATGAAAGGACTAAACGGACCAAATGCTGCTATTGCGGCTATTCGAACGCCATCGAAGCGTCTTCCGAGGAAGCTAGAGAACAGGAGCTACTAAGGCAGAAAAAGGCCCGCACGAAAAAGATAAGGATCATCGTGATTTCCTCGACGGCGGCAGTCGTTGCGGCCGCAGGGGTAATCATCACGACGACCATCGTCGCCGCGCTGAACGGCCGAATTGCTAACGCTATCTCCAAAATCGAGGGAAAGGACTATAAAGCAGCCATATCCGAGCTCACCGGGATTTCTTTCGGTGAATCATCGAACCTTCTCAGCATGGCGAAAGCGGGCAAATCGTTCGAAGCCGGGAAATTCGAGGACGGCATCGAGTTCGTCTTGGCTGCCGGAGGCGGCGTCGAGGTCCATTATTCAGCGGAAAACGCAACCGCTGAGAAATCCGGCGAGATGATCTCGCCCAAAGCCAAGCGCATCGACAATCCCTGCACGCCAAATGACGGTTATGTGTTCCGCGAATGGAGGCTGACCCAATATGCAATTACGGTCGATGATTCTGATTATTCCGGCGAGATTTGGCTGAATGCAAGAGTGCTGACGCTGAAAGAAGCGGAAGAGGAAGATGCGTGGAACGCAGCCCATGGCGTGACCCCAATAGTTTCGAGCGATGGAGCCTTCGTTACCTACGGCCTCTACCCGCAGTCCGCGGTGAGCGATCCATCGGCCATCGCCTCCCTGGACGGTTTGGCATCCGCCGAACCCAACGGATGGTACCTCCTAGACGGGGATTACTACGCGAAAGCCGTCGTCAAGCCTTATTTATCAGGTTACACATTCGGCAGCGGGGCGGCGATAGTCGGGGGAGAGACCTATTGGTTCAAATGCGAGCCGATAAGGTGGAAGGTGCTTGAGAGCAGTGGGAACGAGGCTTTCGTCGTGTCGGACGTTCTTCTGGACGCTCATCGCTACGACGACTCGTCCAACAACTACGCCGATTCCGAGATCCGCGCGTGGCTGAACGATGAGTTCTACGCCAGCGCGTTCGCCCTCGGCGACGCCCATGTCCTGACCACCGAGGTCGACAACTCCGCGCCCACGACGGGCTCATCGTCGAACAGTCACGCCTGCGGAAACACATGGGATAAGGTGTTCTTGCTGAGCTACGCGGATTATGGAAACGCCTCCTATGGCTTCGCGAGCGACGCTTCCCGCCAATGCGTTCCGACCGACTTCGCGGTGGCGAGGGGCGCTTATTGCCCGTATTGGACCCGTTCGCCGGACTCGGGCTACTCGTACTATGCGTGGTACGCCGGCACTGGCGGCGAACGCAACCAACGCGTCGTCTACACTGAATTTGGGGTCCGCCCCAGCCTTAGGATAACCCTCGCGGAGTGAAGCGAAGCGAGGATCCAAAATCCGCCGCCCGCATTAAAAACCGTTAAGGGCGGCGGGAGAAAGAAATAGCTAATTGCACAAAAATGAGATAAGTTAAAGAATTTGAAACTGATCAATAAATGAAACAAACGGAAGTGCGTCGAGAGTCGGAACTTACCGTATTCATAAAGGCCAAGGATCTTTCCGTCTAAATTTTGCTCGTGAGCGGCAAGTCGCCAGTCAAATACCGATATTCGATTCTAAATCCCCTGATTTCCGCTTGCTTATCCATTATCGAGCTTCTTTACGAAGCAAACGATACGGATTTCGGGCAAGGTCGCACAGAATTGATTCGGCAGGCTAAAGCGAAACTCGAGACGGTGGATTTCTTGCTTCGCTAGCAACGGATGCCGCCTGCGGAAAGCAAAAGGGTACGGATTTCGCTAGGCATAGGCTGCGCGCCTTCCTTGCTTTGATGCACCGGAAGCACGGAAAGGCTTCTATGCTCTTTCGCTTGATATTCTTCGCAATGTTGAACGCCAATATGAAGGCCGTCGATGAT
>CACYCS010000139.1 GCA_902773005.1 uncultured Erysipelotrichaceae bacterium | reverse complement strand
TGAAGGAAAAAGAATGGAAATCATCGACATACCTTCCTATTTGACCAAAAATGATATCCTTGAATGGATTAATCGATTTGCGCAGTCCGTATCCGATTTTTTCGGGAATCAATCCCCTTCTCGTTTCATCGATGAACTATATCGTACGTATGGCGGATATACGTTAGTGTTTTCGGATTCTACTCCAATTTTTGAAGAGGGAGAACCGGTCTCTTTAGACGAAGCTAAAGCCAGATTAATGGAACAACTTGCGAAGCATCTTGACCGCGCCGAAAACGAAGATGGCGCAAAAGATTTGAACCATCGCATCGAAAAGGCGCAAACGACAGAGGAACTAGCCAAATATGCCAGCGAGATCGCTAAGACATGTGCTACTGGCAACTCCGGAGACGAAATTGAGCGAAACTACTGTGAAATCTACGATTGGATTAAGAGTCTGCTTGGTAAAACCCTTGCCCTCGGTCAGTCCAATCGCTTCTACGTCTTGGGTGAATTCGACCATGTCCTCAAAAGAATTTATCTGTTCGAAAAGGCAATCAACCCCAATGGCACAAACGCTGCGAATCTTCTTTTCCAGGAAGTTTTCGCCCACGAGATGTTCCATGCATATCATTACTTTGCTTGCGAATATGCTTCCAACAACTCCAATTTCCAAGAGCTTTGCGAACGGGAAGACTATACTTCTAAAGTCGTGAAGGAATCGTTGGCCGCTTTCTTTGAAATGTATTATTGCAGTAGATACACGATCCCCACGGACATCGATAGCGATTGGCAGAAGAACCCGGTCTACGTTTACCCGTATTCCGGCGCGAAGTATCTATCGCTTTCGGGCAACCGCGCTTCAAAGCTCTTTTTAGATGTCTTCGATGCTTCCTTGCTTGATACCGACAAAGCTTTGCGGTCGCTTTTAGAGGCGAACATGGACGTCTTCTATCGTGTGAAGAACATCAAAGAAATGATTGTCAGGACCGTTACGAATAAGGCGCTCGTTAACGCCGCCCCGTCTGCCCCCATTTTGACGCTTACGGATAAGGAGATGAAAAAACTGCTCAAGGGGATGGGGGAGGGCTGGTTTATTTTGAAGTACGCGGAGGAATACCGCGGAAAGCAAAGTCCCATCTCATTAGATTACGGTAAGGCTTCCTCTTACGCCAGCAAGATGTCGCATTATTTGAATTGTGTGTCCCACCACGATGAACTAATCAAATATCTTAAGCGTAAGAAACTCGCCGCTAATGTCCGCGCCGACACCGTCTCTTCTAGCGAGCTACAGGATATCTTAAATAAGCTCTGATGCCCGATAGTCTTGCTTAACGAAAAAGTTTATTAAGGAGGGCAAAACAAATGGATACACAAAAATTTTACGAACAGTTCCAAGCGTTTTTGCTGGACGTGGACGAGCCTAGGACCACTCCGGAATCGGCGAGGAGCTACGCTTCTTATCTTCGCGGCGCGAACCGCCACTTTTCTCCCCTGAAGGATAAAAACGCGGATTATTTCGCTTATGTCGCCGATCTGCCTAATGAAACGCGCAGCAAACTAGTGGGCGAATTCCTCGCTAAGCTCCAAGCAGAGCAGCATAATCCCTCATCTAATCCCTGTAAGAAGACCCTTGGAAACTATTGCTCTGCGTTAAGAGCGCTTGAGGACTTTTATCAAAGCTCCGACTTGCCTTTCATCCCGCTTCCTCCGACCACACCGAAAAGCAACAATCCCTCTATCCGCATCGTCTACACGGCGGCGCAGATACGAAGGTCCTTTAGGTCGAGGCTTAAAACGCAAGACCGCTTCTATGATTTCGGTTCTTTCCCATGCCGTCTTCTCGGCAAGGTTTTCCATCGGAATAAGGAGTATTTCTCCCTATACGAGGGCTTGATTGATAATGCCAAACTCCTTCTTGGAAACGGAGGCTTGGCTTCTTTACGTGAAGTGCGGGGTATCGTCATCAAGGACGGTTTTGCCTATGCACTGATCGGCAATGACGAGAAGCCCAAGCCCATCTATACCCAGGCGTTTGAGAATGGACGCTCGCAAGGAATTAAGCCTATGGAAGCCTCTGCCTTGTCCTCTCTTTCGCTGGATCACGATCAATCCTTGTACGACACCCTAAAGGATAAACTAGACAAAATGCCGACGCTCAAACGACTTGGCGAAGATATCGTTTCCTACCGCCAAGGCCGGTCTTTCCCTAACGCCTCCGCCTTCACCAAGGAGTACTATGCAAAGGCCTATCCCGCCCTTGGCATTGACCGAGCCTCGCTTTTAAAGGAACTGAAGGATTTCTTCTCCTGTCTTTCCTTGACCCTAATGAACAATCGAGATAATTCCTCGAAGAACAAGGGGAGACCTGATTCTTTTCCTGCGTCGGGGGATTAGGAACGTCCAACAGACACCCTCCAATAAGGGTATAAATCCATTGCCCATTTTGTATCATGGAATAACCGCATTCTGGATTTCGCGCACCTTTTCCGACGCTTAAATTAACGCTGACAGCAGAACGCGAAGCTATCCGTTCTGATTCGGTCAAACGGCGGCTAGAAAACTGGCCGAGAAAAAGCACTGAATGACTGCTCGGTTCCGCGACGTTGGCCACTTTTGCACGCAGAATGCAAAATTCGAATATAGATTGCTTTTATTGTGGCATATGGTGTTCTTTTTTCCTCAAAAAAGGTGCCCGTCTTATTCTCCGAAGAAGAAATCGATGCGGTGAGTGAGCAAACCGTCATCGTCATCGATGATTATGGCCGCTTCGGCGAAAAAGAAAGGCAGGCGTTATTCGATTTGGTCGCTTATCGCCGGGTCATCGACCTGCGTTCAAAGAACCCGGATAAGACCGTGATTCTGAATCCTTTGATGATGATCGTGGTCTTGGACGCGGGAAACTATGCGATCCTAAATAACGATGAGAAACGTCTATTCGGAATAACCGAATGAGAATAGGGGAGGGCTCTTATGTATCAGATCGCATTCACCCATTTCGGCCCCAATGAGGCCTTATATGATTTCAACACGATCATTTTGGAGCCGCAAATGCGTCGTTAATGGGCTGTCGGCCAAGGCATGCACTTTCCTAGCCGGCGAGGATAGTTAGCTTTTACGAAAGCGGCTTTTGTCACTCTGGACGCGACGTTGGTTTCAACAAGAACAACAGGAAAATGCTATCAAAACTTTGTTGATTTTATCTGAACTTCTTATGGGTGATCTTGTCCAGCGGCAATAAGCTCTTTGTACTTCGATTGAAATTCAGCAAACTCCAAATCGTCGTATTCATCATATTCGTCATCGTCCACATCGATTTCTGGTTGTGGTTCTTCTCGGGCGAGGGCGCTGATGAACTTGTAAGGGCTCTTTAGGTATTCTATATGCTTACGGACTGCGTTTGGCAACTCGACAACGTTCTGATAATTGTAGGTGAGCGATTTGAAATAGTGGTTGCAACGGATTGAGGTGAAATAATGGATGTCAACGAGGCCGCATTGCTTTAGGACGTCGAGGGCCTTGCGCTGGCGGTATTTCGACATGCCGGTATGGGCTTTAACGAAATCACCGGTGAATATGATGGACGACCTGAACGCAACTCTTTTGCTGGGTTTGTGCTTTAGTTTTTCGACATATAAGGCGTCGATGAATCTTAGAAGCAGTAGCGCATCGATGCCGATGAGCGATTTGAGGTTTTTGTCTCGGAGGGCCTCGTCGATTGCAGGTTTGGCCTCGTAGTAACGCTTGTTGCATGTTTCGTAGACGGTCATTTTTTCTCTCCTTTGCCTTTTGGCTTTTCCTCATTCTTTTGAATTGGAGGGATCGGTTTGTTCTTGGGGCGGAAGTTATTTATCTCGCAAGAGATTGCATAGCCGCCTGAAATCATCGATGTCTTTTTGCTGATAGGCCGTTCCAAGCACATTGAAATGCTCGGCGAGTTTGACGAACAGCTCGATGTCTTCTAGCTCTAACATTATGAATTTCATGAAGTAGGCCATCTCGGAACGGGCGGAGCGCGGGCCCCTGTATTCATCGATGCCGAAGCCGTATTTATCAAACTTCTTCGCTTGGGCGTAGAGGCGATCCGCTTCTTTAGAATCGTGGAATACGCCGAGGCCGTATCGATAGCAAATGGACAGGATGAGGTCGAGGTAGCCTTCGTAATAGCAAGGCCAATAGTGGCGGTTTCTGGATTCGTTGATGTCTCGGATGGCCCACATCGGGCTTCTCCTGGTGCAGATGCCGAAGAGCTCCATGAAGATGTATAGCGGGATGATGGCGGTGCTTCGCAATTTGCGGATGGGGAACGAGTCATCGAGGGCGTGGTGGATGCGTTTGGCGGCTTCAACATAGTCACCACTAGCGACGTTGAAGAAGAAGAGCTCGATTTCGATATCGGTGGGTATGCCGACGCTTTCGCTGATCTCGGTCAGCATCTTGCCACGGCGGAGGGCGTCTTCTTTGCTGCGAATGCCGACGAGATAATAAGCTATGACTTTATCGTAGTTTTCGTCGATGCGGCTAGCGGCGTAATAACGGATGGCTTTTTCGATATAATGCTCGGATTCTTCTTTCGGCAGGGGAACGAAGTCGGGCGAGGGACCATAGAGCTCCCGGCGGATCATGCCATCGAAATACTTCAACGCGTAAAACGTTTCGCTTTCCATGTTTGTGTCTCCTTTTCCTGTGGCCATGTTATACCACGGATGGTGCTTAGCCGCAAATTTGCCAGTCCAATGAAACGGACAGAATACCGCTTGCAAAGGATGGCCCCTTAGGGCCCGATTTGCTCATGCGGCTCCGTCTTAACGCGGATCCATTCCATCGCCTCGATAGACTCGTTCCCGTGGATGATTCACTTTTTCAAACCGCCAACGATTCAATGCGCGTGTGTGATAGTCCCTAGGAGAGAAGCCATGAACGATCGAATAGAAGCATTGAAGGCTAGACGCCCCGAATGCGCGAACGCCATTTTAGCCATGGACGAAGAAGGAACGACCAAAGAGGCCCAATTGGCCCAACTTATCCTGTCCGACCCAAGCACATACGAAAGGATATTGTGGCTTGACCATGCTTTGCGCCGTTGCCAAACGCTCCGTTTTCTTTGCAGGCGCCTATTTCTATTTGCAAAGCAAAAGAGTGTCATGTAGTCGAAAGTTACGTGTAAATACACAAAAGTATCGACTGTGGAAATCGAAAGAGAAACCGCACCACCTTTTTAATTATCGAGGCTGGTATGAATGGCGAGTCGGATTTCTTGATTGTTGAACCAAAGCCGCATTGTGCTCCAAAACGTAAAAAACACTCGATGGCATCAAGTGTTTTCATTTTCTAGGTTTACAGTCGGCCTACGAAAATTAGGGCACTTTTATTAGGACTTCGTAGGCGAAGCGGATTCTAGGCGCGTTAGCGATTGACCGTGACGGCTGGGGCCCAGCGGTGCTGGCACTTGCTGCACACCAAATATTGATGCGCGATCAATTTGACATCGGTGGATCCGCAGACGGGGCATTTATCTTCGGGCTCCCCCTCTGGATGGAGGCATGTGCCACCAGAAGCGGCTTCTAGCTGCTCCTCGGTGAGTTCAAGGCCCTCCGCTTTCGCTAAGGCGAGGATTTCTTCGGCGCTGTTGCAGGCCTTCACTTTGGCGATTTGCTCTTCGCTTAAGCCTTCTAGGAGTTCTTGTTTCATGTTGGTATCGTTCCCTTGCTGCTGTCATGTTATCACATCGATGCAGGGGACCACCAACACTTTATGGAATTGACTTTACCGATTTTGCCATTCTCTGTATTTCAAATAACCAAAGGTTATTCAGAACAGGAACAGCTGATCCGACTTGGGCTTCCTGATCCTTTTCCTGGCCTCCGGCCTGCCCTCGGTGTGTCCCAGTATGGATTGGATCCCGCGCTTGGCGTGGTACAGCCTAAGTTCAGATTTCCCATACCTTTGGGCGTCGGAGGCGCCTTCCGGATCGTCGCCGAAGCCCTCCCGGAAGGGCATGCAGGCCTCGTAGAGCTTTCCCTTCTTGGCGATGATCTTTTCCATTATGACAGCAGGACGCGGTCGCCACGATGAATACAGTGATGGGCGTATTGAAAAGAGGCGGAATGAGCACCAAAGTAACTGGGAAGCGCAAGATTATTGCACTCAGTTCTTGTTTTATTCACGTCAATTTGGCTTTTCTTGGAACGTCTACCTAATATTTATCTGGCAAAAGGATCCATCAATAATTATTAGAGCTGCAAGTGGGTTATGGCAGCGGGAGAACCCATTCATATCAGCGGTCCATATTGGCGGGTTCTTACGTTATTGGTAATATCCAATTGCAGCCTAAATAGCGGTGAAAATAACCGAATTGCCGTCTTGTTTTACCCATTTTGGGGATTTGGAGAATTATTTGGGGAATTTGGGGAATTATTTGGGGAATTCCGTTCCAAATCATCCAAAAACAATGTACAATCGATGACAAGGAGGCGCTAGTATGTTGGACAAACTAATATCGGAATGCAGCGACTGCGACTTTAAGGAATCACTCGAGGAGAACAAACCTAAATCATGGCTGAAAAGCGTATCCGCCTTCGCGAACGGCATCGGCGGCAAAATATTCTTTGGCATCACTGACGACAGAACACTAAAAAATATTGAGGAACCGCAACAGGCCATCGAGAAGATAACGGACTTAATCGATAAGCGCATAGCGCCAAAGCCAAGCTACCGATTGACGCCTCGCGAAGAAAATGGCAACGTGTTCATCGAATTGAGAATAGAGCCAGGCGTCTCCACCCCGTATTATTATCATCACGAAAGCACATACACCGCGTTTATCCGATCCGGGTCCTCTTCCATCGAGGCACCAGACTACCGATTGAACGAGCTAATACTCAAGGGAGCCGGGAAAACATACGACGGCATCGTTACCGGATACAGAAAGGACGAATTCGCCTTCTCCATTCTGGAGCGTGACTTCTTAGAGAAGACTGGGACGCCTTTTTCCGGACAGGATTACGTGTCTTTCGGCCTAGCAACGAAGGATGGTTTCCTGACAAACGCCGGCGTCCTGTTTGCCGACACCAACCCTTACCGCCACAGCAGGATCTTTTGCACCAGGTGGAACGGATTTGACAAAACGAATGAAAGCGAAGCCGGCGACGACAGGGAATTCGACGGATCGCTAATCAGGCAATTAAGGTCGGCGTTGGACTTTTTTAAGGCCAACACCAAAAACCCATGGCACAAAGAAGCCGAGGGGACGGTATATAGCCCAGACTATGACGAAGAAGCAATACTGGAAGCCTTAGTCAACGGAATCATCCATCGCAACTACAACAACTTGGGGGCCGAGGTTTGCCTCAATATTTACGAGGATAGAATAGAAATCACCTCTCCCGGAGTGATGGTTTCGGGAGATCCCATTCCCAAATACGTCGACTATACCTTCGAATCCATGAGGAGGAACCCGAATATCGCCGACCTGTTTTGGCGGATGGGATACATGAATAGAAGAGGCTCCGGGTTGGCCAAAATAACCAATCGGACCGCGTCGCTTTTCGGCGGCAGGAAAGACCATGTCTCTTACCAAATCAGGAATTCGTTCTTCGTGGTCACAATCGACAACGCGAATTATAAATCGATGACTGCCGACTCTCTTAGCGATAGGCAGAGAAAGATATTGGGCATTTTGCGATCCGGGAGGCAGACGATCTCGGCCTTGTCGATCGCCATCGGAGCCGATCGCAAGACCATCAGGGCCGATTTGGAAAAAATGGAAGGGATGAGGCTAGTAGAATCGTTTGGGACGACGAAAGACAAACATTGGGAGCTTTCAAAGTAAAAGCCAGGGCGTGTTTGCAGGCCATTTGCATTTCCGATGGCGATGAGCAAAATGTCAATGCACCACTGATGTTTGGGCGCAGAGTGGCAGCCGGCCCTCATACTCAGTCCAAAACCATTTAAAACTGGCGCCTTCTTTGCAGAACCACGGAATACAGCCGATGAAGCGCAATCCGAAAATGACCCGTTTTTTCTCTGTCCAAATAATTTGGCGTTTCAGTTAGCAGAGTAAGTGGCGTTCAACAGCAAAGCGCGGCCAATTGGATAGTTTCGTATGCCCATTCAACCGGAAAACGCAGCCAAAGATATCCTCTTGAAAAGGCAATCTTCTACACCTAAAATTGTTGTGAGAAAAAATCTCACGATACTGCTATGCTAAAAGAATTCACGATCAAGAACTTTAAATCCATCAATCAGGAAGCGACCATTTCCATGGAAGCCGATGTGGAGAG
>CACYCS010000138.1 GCA_902773005.1 uncultured Erysipelotrichaceae bacterium | reverse complement strand
TCCTGTAGGGGCCAGCCATGCCTAATTCTACCAAAAAAACTCGGCGCAACCCGAGTTCTTACCGAAATTTATTTCGGTTTTGTTCTTGCTATGCAAAACAAAAACCAGCTTTCGCTGGCTAACATTAGAAGGTACCTTCGACCGATACCAAGGGAAGGACGAACATCCCGCCTTTGACATCGCTGAAGTTGCCTGTGGCTTCCCTGATCTTGTTCTTCAAGGTCTCTAGCTTCTCTTCCTCGATGATGATGAAGAGGGTGAGATTTCCCTTTGGCAGATCGTCGACCAGGTTCGCTAACGACACCGCCGCGCTTCCCTTTTCGGTGAATTTCGGCAACACATGATGCATTCCGACCGTATCGATGACGGTGCCGTTGTATCCCTCTTTCGAAAGATCCCTAAGCAACTCTTCCGTCGCCCCGACGTGGTCGAGGATGGCAAATAGCATTACCTTCATAGCATGGCTCCTGTGTCGTGCGGTGCATAATATAGCAAGGAATAACAAATAAATCTACTTTGAATTCACGCGCGAAAAGAGGAAGATTATTCCAACGAAAAGGACTAGTGAATATGATCAAAATCAACGTTAAGGATTATGGCACCATGACATTCGAACTCGATTGGAATAACGCGCCCAACAGCTGCGCGAATTTCGTCGAACTCGCCCGCAACGGATTCTATGAGGGCCTGATCTTCCATCGCATTATCAAGGGCTTTATGATCCAAGGCGGCTGGGGCCTATACAAAAAGAGAGAGCTCGACTATTCCATCAAAGGCGAATTCCGGTCCAACGGGGTCGACAACAAATTGCTCCACGACCGCGGCGTCCTCTCCATGGCAAGAACCATGGTCAAGGACAGCGCAACATCCCAATTCTTCGTCATGCATCAGAAAGCGCCTCACCTCGACGGTGAATACGCCGCGTTCGGCAAGATGCTCGAAGGCTTTGATGTGCTAGACAAAATCGCGGGCCTTCGCACCGATGGTAGGGATTTCCCTTATAACCCACCGGTCATCGAAAGCGTCGAGGTGATTGATGAACCGGTCGTCGAGGTTCAGAAAATCCGCCCCGCGAAATAAGCGATTTCGAGACTTTCCGCCCGCAAAAACCAAATTCGTCATTGACAAGAGTTTGACAAGCGATTATCTTTATTTTCGCGCTAAGCGGAAAGTCCTCATGGGCCTTTAGCTCAGTTGGGAGAGCGCCTCCATGGCATGGAGGAGGTCATCGGTTCGAGCCCGACAAGGTCCACCAAAGCGCAAATTGATCCGAGTGAGAACTCGGATTTTTTTGCGCTTATTTGCTCTAGGCTGTCTATAATAGATTGAGTTTCAGGTGTCATTATGAATAATCGAATTTTGTTCTTGCTTCCATTGTGTTCCCTTTCCTTGCTTGCCTGCTCGAATAATGAGGCTAGTAGCCTTTCATCTACAAGCGTAGCTGAAGGAAGTGTTTCCGAGCCCACGTCCTCCGCGATTTCTTCGCCCGATTCAGCTGTCTCATCTTTGCCGCCTGCGTCCTCCCATTCGTCATCTTCATCCTCTTCGCCGAAGGAGAGTTATGATGGCATCAAGGTTTATTGCGATTCTAGCTGGACGAATATCTATGCTTGGGTGGGCGAAAATAAACTTTGCGGCGATTGGCCCGGAACCTCGCTTAAGTCTGCGGGGCAGTGGAAATACTACGAGTTCCCGAACATCGACTTCGTGAACGTCATCTTCAATGGCGGCGGAAAGCAGACCTCGGACTTCAGCATCGACACCAAAGGCGTCTTCTATTATTCGAATGACGCATGGTTCGACCATGAACCAAAAGAAGGCGAAAAGCCAACCTATATTCCAAAAGATGGCTACCCCGTGACATCGGATTCGAATTACAGGACCTTCTATCAGCTCCTCGTCTATTCCTTTGCCGACGGCAACGGAGACGGCGTTGGCGATTTCAAAGGCATCATCGATCATCTCGACTATTTGAAGGACCTTGGAATCGGCGCGATCTGGCTTTCCCCGATCCAGCCTAGCGATTCCTACCATTCCTATGACTGCACGGATTATTATTCCGTGAAATCTGCCTACGAAGTTACTGTCGGCGGGGTGAAATACGACTTCGCAAAGCTACTTCAGGCTGCGCACCAGAAGGACATCAAGATCGTGATGGACATGGTCTTGAACCATACTTCGAGGAACCATGTGTGGTATCAGCAGCATCGCGACTGGTATGGGAACGACAACAAATTTGGGTTCCCTGAATTCAACTTCGACAAAACGGAAGTCCGTGAGGCAATCAAGGACGTCGGACTATATTGGCTAAGGCAAGGAGTGGATGGGTTCCGCCTCGACGCCGCATATTGGGTCTATAACTCCGGGAGCAACCGCGATACCAAGAATTTCGATTGGTGGCAGGAATTCTCCCATGCGATGAAAAACGAGAAATCCGATAGCTATCTCGTGGGAGAGGTGCTGGACGAGAACCATGACTTGGCTTTCGATTACACATGTTGCGGTTTTGATTCGACGTTCGATTTCGAAGCGCCTAGGCAGACCTATGAGGCGTTTAACGGAAAGGCTTCTTCCTTCGCGTCAGAGATCGCGGAAGACCAAGCCAAAATCGATGCCTATAATCCAAATGCGATCATGGCTCGCGCCCTTTCGAATCACGATATCGGCAGATTCAGCCAGAATCATCCAACTTCTAGCGATACGCCCTATTTCATCGAGAACGCCAGCCAGTATAAAATTGCGACAGCCCTCAACGCATTGACGCCAGGGAACACCTATATTTACTATGGCGATGAGCTAGGCCTAAGGGCGACTGCGGACGGATATCAGGACCAAAGCTACAGGACGCCTATGCCGTTCGAGACCGGGCTCACGAATTCGGCTGCCTATTTCGAGAACTTCCATCTATCGGGAACCTCAACTTGGTCCACGCTTAGCAACAGATCCATATCGGAGGATCAAGCCGACCCACACTCAGCCTATAGCCTTCTCAAAAAGGCGATTTCGATAAAAGCAGGCGACCCAGTACTTCAAAAAGGGCGCGTCGAAGCAAAGTTGAGTGGCAATTCCGACCTTGTTGATTATTCAATATCCTTGGATGGCGAGACGACCCATTTCTACTGCAATACAAGCGCGTCGAAATCGATTACCGTCAATGTGAGTGGGCAAATCGCCGATTCGATTTCCGCGACTTCCTCCGTGCCTAGCCTTGCAGGAGGTGTCTTGACGCTTCCGCCTTGCTCCATCGCCTTCATCGATTGATTCGAATTCGTTGATTGACGATAGGAATCAAAATTAAATGCGCATATAAAATATCTGCTGAGGTTTATTTATGAACGATTTTAAGAATCTTGAACCCAAGGACAATTTCTACCAGACGTCCTTGTTCTTCCCAATGCCTGTTGTGATGATCGGCACCTTGGCCGAGAACGGCGAAACCAATCTCGGCCCCTATTCGCTTGTCGCGCCTTATTACATCGCAGGGAAAGGGTATTACGCGATGCTATTAGAATGCCGCAATTCCTCCAACACCGCCCAAAACATCCTGCGCACTGGCAAATGCACGATCAACTTCATCCCCGATGACAAGAAGTATTTCAAGGAGGCAGTTCGCATGGGTTGGCCCGGCGACACAACCGAGGAGAAGATGAAAGACTGCCTTTTCCACCTCGGAGACGGCCTTATGGCGAAAGAAAACCCAAATGGGTCTTTCCCAAAGATCGTCGAGGAGGCGTTCCAAGTCATCGAATGCACATGGATGCGCGAACTCGACCATGCCCAAGACGATAAGCCTGGTGAACTCAATGGATATCCTGAGCCCTATCACGATTTCAACGGCATCACCTCGAAGTTCGGCGCTCACTTCATCCTTCGAATCGACAAGATCCTGATGAAGGAGAAGTATTACGACTCCATCGTCAATGGCGTCACCGCGAAAGGCTATCCTCGGGTGCCCGTTGACTATGGCTATAGGGACAGCAAGTATTTCTGGTGCTCCTCATTCAAGAAGCCACGCCCAGAATTGCTGCCAATGCGTGAGACTAGCGTCGCATCCGTGCGTTACGCAGCCGATAGACTCCAAACCGATGTCAAATTCACTGACGATGCCCTTGCAATGCTCGTGAAAGTGCCGCGCATCTTCCTTCCTTTAGTGCTCAAAGGCTGCGTCAAGTGGGCGGAGGAGAATAACTGCAAGCTCATCACCCCGCACGAGATGGAAATCATCAACGACAAACGCGCCAAGGAGAAAGGAAAGAAATAAAATCGATACACGTCCCCCATATTTTCTTGAATTCGGAATATAATAATGCGCATGGTAAACAAGAAAAATGCTAGTGGGCTCCGGTATCCGCCCTTCCGTCCTTACGTTAAGAAAAAAGGCTCGACTCTCGAGTTCGGCGATTATTATCAGGCAAAATTCAAACTTCCCTTTGCGGATGGATTTCGCTTTGTTCGCGTTTGGCTTCCGCCTGAGTATGAAGCAAACCCGGATATAAGATTCCCAGTCATCTATTTTTCCGATGGGCAGAACCTCGTTGACAAAGCGCTGACTGCCTATGGAGATTGGCATTTGGATAAAGTGGTGCACAGTCTTTCGGAAGAGGGAATCGTTCCCCCGATTTTGGTGGGTCTCGATTGCCCGAAAGATGCGCTTCAGAGGTCGAATGAGCTGAATCCTCCATTCGCGATCAAACCCTCAATGCGCCGTAGACATACTGGGCCGGATAAGCCGATTGGGGACCAGTATATCGATTTCATGGCCGACGTCGTGAGACCGCTGATCAATCAGCTTTTCCGCACCGACGCACGCAAAGAAGCGACTGGCATCGGCGGCTCGTCCATGGGAGGCATTATGGCGTTTTA
>CACYCS010000137.1 GCA_902773005.1 uncultured Erysipelotrichaceae bacterium | reverse complement strand
CTTTATCCAATTCTCCTTGCTGATAAATATTCCGAAGGTGATAAAGAATGCCTTCCCTTTTTGCGTCGAAAAGCTCCGCCATCTCAGTTTGGGTGAGCCATACCGTATCCTCGTCGGGATCGACGCGTACATCGAGAGAAAGCCCCTTGTCCGTAAAGGCTATTAAGTCGTATTTCTTTTCTTCCATAGGGGCTCCTTCCATTACCGAGGCAGCGCCTCCTGTTCGAACCTGTAAAATTTCTTTACAAGTTGCCGCGAGTTGCGCTTTAGGCCATTAGATATGCGTAGAGAATACACAGAAGTCTCCGCCACACTCCCCGCCGCAGTTTTGATAAAACTCAAAAGGAAATAGGCGTCACTTCCAGTGAAGCAATTATAATTCTATGATGATTATTTATCAACATGGCTTGGAGACAAATAAACATCCGATAACCGTAGGCCAGGTATAAGCCAGCAGGAAGGAATAAGTAACGTTTTCTCCGATTGTATCGAATCTTTTCGAAACGGTGAAACACTTTGCGGGATTAGAACCACCGTTCATAAGATATTTGATAATCGCGTTTCCCGTAGATCCCCGCTCTCTAAAAAAGCTTTTGGAAACCTTTCCGAAGCCCTTTTCAAACTATCGTAAATCAAAGCCGCTTCGCCTTAATCCGATTTTTTCGCTATGTAAAAGCGATAAGGGAGGAATTCTTTGGGCTTGAGGATGTCACCGCTTTCAGCGTGGATCCAAAACTCCAAGCCTGAGTTAATTAGGGCTTGAATAAGCCTATTGATGGCCTCTTCCCCTCGGAAGAGGACGCAGGTGAGGTAAACGTCGAAGGGAAACATCCTCAGCTGTTCCTCCTCGAATTCATATTGGAAATTCGACATGGTGTCTTCGGGCGTGAAGTAGATGTCGATGACGTTGTTCCTGCCTTTTTCGAGGTAGATCCTGCCCTTATCTTGATCGGGGCTGTCGGTGACGACTTCGAAGTCCTTGAAGGCTTCGCGAATCAGATCGTGCACTTTCTCGTATTCGAATGGTTCTTTGGTCAATAATGTGATGTCGCGCATGGCTATTTGCCTTCCTTTCTGACAATGATTTCTTTTAGTTCGCTTTCGGTAGAGACCACGTTGAACCCCAGCTTTATCGCTAGGTTCTTTCGGGTTTTGGACATGTTCGGGGCGTATACGACCAGTTCCTTGTTCCTCAATCTCGCGTAAGCAGTTTCTGTCTTGAATTGGTTCAGGAAGTGCTTTACTTTACCCGATTTTACTTCAATCACAAGGTGTCTTGTCTCTATGTCCACCTCCCCGTTCTGAGTTGGGGATAGCCGAAACTTCTCGTTCACCTTCATGACGCATCCTGGCGCCCACGTTTGGATGTTGATGTAAACATCTGGAAGAAGGGGATCCGACGAATTCGCTGCTTCTTGGTCTAGCCTCCTTCTTCTAAGCATGGATCTGCTAAGTCTTTGCGGGACTTGGGGCGATGATGCTGCTATCATCGATCCAGTTGCCGCTATTGAGCCACGTCCGTATCGACCGTTGCTCGGGTCGTATTCCTGGGGCTTTCCGCCCCCGCCTATCTTCATCGGCATTTTCTTTGGTCCTTTCTATCCTGGAAAGTGCGGTGCCCGCCTTTCGCCAATGATTTAAAGGTTTTTTGGAAAACGCCATTAAGAACGATTTTCGGGATTTTCAGTCTGTTCTATCTGGAATAAGGACGCCCATGAGATATCTCATGTTTTTTATCCTCCTGTTCGTCCACTCCTTCTTCTCCCAAATGGAAAAGATGTCGTAGCATCGCAAGAAGGACGCCCAATCCGCCACGCTTGATTCACGCGCGAACCAATCCTTGTATAGCCCGCCATCCGATGCGGTGATGACCTCCTTGTATTTTACCCCAAGGACGAAGATCTCCTTGATTCGGGACCTCGTCTCCTCCTTCAGCGAATCATCCAATTCGTCGTCGAACAGGCTCAAGAACAGCTCTATCCTTTCCTTGACCATCCTGCTGTCGGCGGTAAACCACCCACCGAACATCGACTCCACCGTGATGGGCGCGCACAGAAGATTCAAGTCCTTCTTGTCGATTTCGGTAATACTTCGGGCTTCCATCATCATCGACAACTTATAAAGCGTCTCGATCGGGTAATGCCATTCCAGGGTGAACAGCGCTAAAGAAGCAAAGACCATGTCGCGATCGCTTTTGGCAGCGCGACTTTTCAGCGAGGAGACGAATACGTCGTATTGCTCGAATACCTCTTTGAAATGTGCATTCGGGACCTTTTTTGCATGCATGATCCTCCTTTCGACGATCGACTTTACGATCTCGAGGTCATGGATGTTCTGGTGCTCAAAGAAGTTCATCTCGGTGAGTCTGTACCCCGCAAGGCGTTTTTCTATGGTATCCATCTCAATTTGAGAATACTTATGGCCTTCTGGAAGAGTTATACCAAGCCTTTCGATTTCCTCCTTCTTGTACTTCAAGACGTACTTCATGATCCTTGATTGAAGCATTCTTTCATCGTCCGTCTTCTCTTCCAAGAAATGGCGCAGCGGATATTCGGGGTCGGACTTATCGAATGAGTATTTGATGAATTCGAGGGTTATATAGGCCGCAACATAATGGACGAATCCGAAATATTCTTTGCCTGGATAACCGAAAATATACCCTTTTTGCTTTGGAGGAAGCGTCCCCAAAGACCCGATAATGTCGAGATAAAGTCGCCTCATGGCGCTTGTCATTTTCTCTTCTTCGCCCATTATGCCCATCTCCTTAATCCAATTTTCTTCGATACGACTAAGTAAATCAACCGATATAGCGTTATCAGCTACACGCCTCGATGAATATAGCTTTCGCGAGAATCGGTTTTTGGATTCACCATCACTCTACGGGCAGGTTTTAAGCATTCGCCCGAGCGAATGCCGATTACGGCCTTTCTACCGCTGGTGACAGGGCCCGCAAAACCATGAACTGGGGCAGGGCCCTGCTTTTTTGCCATTGTTCCGGAGATTTTGATGCGGAAGTCAGGTACGCTTTATCAAAGATAAATTAAGTCTCAAATGGCATTGCGCCATTTTCACGTGTTTAGACGTCCACTTGTTTCAGTCTAGCCTAAAGGAAGGCTTCACCCCTTCTTTCTTTAGAAGATAGATATAGCATGCTAGCGTGGGGATTAGGTCCAAGGCGGTGCCTATGCCAAACATTAAGGCGATAGAGGTAAGAGTAGGAACGAAGACCCCCGCTTTCCATAAGATGAACATGATCACGTAATAGATTCCATTCGTGGCGATGCTCTCTATCAGCATATACTGCGTCTTGCCCCTGCCGTAAATGGTCCCATCGAATACGCAGTTGAAGATATAGGCGACATAGAACCCAGACTGGATGAGGACGACATGATAGACGGCCTCGTATTCGCTTGTGTTCAGCACATATTGGAGGAACGGTTTCCATAGCGGTATCGTCGCAAACCATAAGGCAGAGAAGAGGGCGGATATCACCAAATATCCCAGGGTTTTGTCGCGGATATTGCCCTTGTCCTCGGCGGTTTCCTTCTTGATCACGTCGTACAAGGCGGTTGCCGGAAGCAATAGCCACGTCCATATGAAGGAGTTCGCCACCCAGTACGTCCCCTGTTCGGCGATGACGTTAACAAGGCGCGAGATCATCACCATGAAGGCGACGTTCCGGACGAGGGATTCAAGTCCTGAAAATAGCCCGATCTTGCCATATTCCTTTAGCCAGCCAAATTCAAGCTTCTTCTTGCGGAACACATGGATGTCCTCGCGGCGGAGCATAATGAAGGCAGAGACCACCATCACCACCGAGACGGCGATGTTGGCAACAGCTATACCGTTGACCCCCATGTTCGCCGAGACGGGGAGTTTCGAGATGAGGAAGGTATCCAGCAGCATCGACAAGGCCATCTGGATGCCGAGTTGGATGTACATGTACTTGTCCTTGCCGATGGTGACGAGCAATACGGTGATGAACTTGGAGAGGATGGAGATGCAACTCGCGACGGATTCGAGGCGGATGTAGTTCACCGTCGCGTCCATCGTCGAGGGGTCGCTCGCCATCCATTCGCATAGCGGCCTTGCCAAAGCAATAATCAGGATGGACAAGATGAGGTAAGCGCCTCCGGAGATGACGAGCCCCACCCTCGTCTTGTTCTCTAACTCTTCCTTGGAACCCAAGGATTTGCCCAGAATGAAGAACAAAGGGAGGATGAACGCCTCTTCCACGATTTCATAGATGAGGTTGACCCATGAAAGCTGCGAGGCGATGTTCACGCCCCAATCCCCCGGCATGTCGCCGAGGAAATGGATGCGCAGTGTTTGGTAAAGTGCTGGGATGAGGAGGGTGACGGCTAGGACGAGCCAAAGCCGCCAATTGAATGTCTTGATGGAAGCAAGTATCGATTTCATGGTCAATTCCCTCCTTTCTTTAGAGTATTGTAATCCGAAACGATGACCTCAAGCTCCTCTTTTGAGAGGCTTCCGCGGTCTTTGAGGACAGGATGGATCTTTCTGCCAAGGTCGGCCCATTTTTCGACGAGGCTTTTCGCTAGGGCGTACTTCTCGTCCAAGATAGCGTGGTATTTCTCGTCGATCATGTCGTCCCTAGAATGTCCCGGGACTTCCAAAGAGGTCATGAAGCTTCTTCCTAGCCCCGTCTCATAATAAGGGATGAATCGGAATCCAAAGGCCCCACTTCTAAACGCGCTAAGAATCGCTTTGCAGGCCTTGCCAAGGTCATCTTCGGCTCCCACGAATCGCTTGCCGAGGAACACCTCTTCCCCAGCGATACCGCCAAGGCTCACGGCGACGGAATCGAGCAATTCGTCAATCGACATGGATTTGCTTCGCGAACCCTCGTCTTCCTCATGGTTAAAGTGGCCTTCGATGTCGCCATAGCGTTCAACCGATAGGGAGCCTATTTCCCCGTTTAGCCCATACTGGACGAGGAAATGGCCGATCTCGTGATATAGGAGGGAATCCGATGGGCCGTCTTCCCCACGGTTCTTCTTGATCTCGCCGAAACGGATGGCCGGGATAAGGCTAGATAGCATTGCCATGGAAAGCTCCTTCCCGGTTCTGACCGATTCGATGATCGCCATATTCACAAGCGACTTGATGTCAGCGCAGGAGAGCCCATCGGTTTTAAGGGCGACGGATTTTGGGTCGATGCCAGAGACATTGGCCTTATCGAGATAGAGCTTTGCGATGGCTTCCCTATCTTCTAACGAAGGCGAGGCGAAGGTGATCTGCTTCTCTAGACGCCCGCTGCGGATAAGAGCGGATGGGATTCGATTCTTCTGGTTCGTCGTGGCGATCACCATGATGCCGTCAGAAGAGGATACGCCATCGATTTCGGTTAATAGCGTCTTAAGGGCTCTGCGGGTGTAGTCGGATTCAAAGCCATCGTCGAGTCCCGCGAGGGAGTCTTTCGAGACAAGTTCGTCAAGCTCGTCGATGAAGATGATGGATGGGGTGTTCTTCTTAGCTTTGGCAAAGAGGGATTTGAGCGATTTGATCGCTTCCTCGCCGTTCTCGCTTTCGATGGATTCGAATTCGAATAGCGGCACCCCCGCTTCCGCGGCGATGGCCTTGGCGAACATCGTCTTGCCGACGCCAGGCTTCCCGGAAAGGAGCAACCCCTTGGGGATGGAGGCGCCTTTGGCTTTATAAAGGTCGTAGTGTTTGAGGATATCGATCAGTTTGATCGCTTCTTCTTTTTCCTCAGCGTATCCTGCAATGTCGCTGAGACGCGTTATCATTTCGTTCATATATATTTTCCTCTATATCACGCTCCGAGGAGTTCATACTCCTCTTTTCGCAGTTGGCGGAGGCGTGATTGCTCCACCAAGTAGGCTTTTCTCGATCTGCCATATTGCTTGATCGGGAAGGCGGTGATGATGGTGTTTTGGATCGTCGAAACGATGTATCGATAACCGGCGTATTCGTAGCAGAGCGCATCCTTGTGCCTGCTTCCGCCTGGTATCAGGAGGCCTCGCCCAATGGCTAAGGCGCACCTGCGTTTCATCTCTTCGACGTTCTTCAGTTTTTGGCGCTGCTTAAAACGAGCATGCGCATGTTTCGACATGTTCATCTTTGTTTCCTCGCGGAATATGCGGTTAGGCGATTGGGCGATTACGAATAGCTTGCTCGATGCGTTCCATCGACGACATGATGAGTTCGTCAAACGGCAGGTTTCCCTTTGGCCCCGCGACCAAAGCCGATTCTCGAACCTGATACACCCCTACCCTCGAGCAAATCGTTCTGACTTTCGATAGGGCCATTTCGGATAGACGCACCCCATCGATTGGCAGTTCATAGGCATCATAGATATTGGCAAGGCAGATCGGGACGAATGTCCTATCAGTATGGAATGGGCCAATATCGAATCCGACGTCGCTGCAAAGCAAGACGATCTTAAGTTCGAAAGCGATGGTCGTTCTTCTTTTGGAATCCGAGCCAGAGAATTTGGCTCCGGCGATGCTCCAGCTGATATCCTCGCTCGATATCAAAGAAGACGCGCAAGCGTAATACTCAAGGTTCAAAGTGCAAACGGCATGGTACGCATTCGTCAAATTGTCGATTCGCTCATCGAGCTTTTCTTGGGATGAGCAGCGGGAATCGAGAATTTTGTAGGATAGCTCCAATAGGCGCAACAAGCGAAATTCTAGAAGCGATTCGCCAAGCGCTTCTATGGATTTCAGCGTAGAGCCAAACCTTTTCTTGCTGCTTGCCTTGTCCCTAAACTCGGATAAGACGCCGGTGACATAGGGGATATCGAATATCTCATTCGCATCTCCATGCAACGGTTCGCCTATCTTGCAGCCATGGAACCAGGAATTGCGTAGCAGGATCAGCTTTTCGACCAATGGGTCGTCTTTTCGAAAGCCGAACCGATGCTTTGCGGCATGGCTGAAATGCTTCGTCGAAGGCCTTTTGGTGGATTTGCCAATCGATTCCATCCGAAGGAATACCTCTCCTAGGCGCCGGCGCAAAATGTCATTGAGCGAAACTTCGTTCCTGGTGGATTTCGTCGATTCGGTGCCGCAATACTTCTTAAAGGACTTCAAAAAACGGACCATGACCTCCGCTAGTTTGGGCGGAGGGACATCGCGGAAGATGTCTCTGTGGAAGAATCCAGCGGCAAATGAACTCATGGCATCTTTGGCGCAGAAGAACCCGATCACGTATGCCGTTCCATACATCGTTAGTTCTCCCTTATCTGTTGCGATGGGGTATTCTGGCGAAACGATCTCACTCAGCGTTTCGGCAAGATCGAGATCCAGATAGATGGGATAGCCGATGCCACTATGGGCGACGAAATTGCGCAATCCCAGGAAAGCGTCCACGAGTTCCTTCCATTTCGCGGAGCTTAAATGGGATTTGATTGGGTATAGAGCGTCTAGTTCAGCCCTAACGTAATTAGGAAGCCCATCGGAGAAGGCGATGCCGGATTGCCTTGCCATCCGTTCGCTTGAGGCGCAAGCGGAAAGGAGTATCGCCTTCGCGCTATTGGCTACATTCGATAGTGAGCGAAAACCCTGGCTTATCGGCTGGGATAAGCTGAGTTTGTATTTCAGTTTTATCTTCTTGTAGCCCATGCGCTTTGCCCCTTTCCGTTTTTAAATCTACCATCATTGCGTGGGATGTAAATAGATTAGGACGGAATGTGTCCGCAAAAACTTATACTTTTGCTTTAGAAACTTGTACTTTTTCGTTCTCTCACTTAGAATTCAAAAGAGTAAAAACCATAAGTTTATCGAAGGAATTCCATCGACAATTCGTTTCGATAGAGCCGATAATCAAAGTGCAATTAGGAGGCAAGCGATATGGAAAAAGGGAGAAAAAACAGAAGGAGCAGCGAGATTGGAAGCAGGCTATTAAACGCGATTGAACAGAGATATGGATGTGGAAAAGAAGGAAGTCTTACGCAGTTTGCGGAGATACTGGCAAAGCGCATAGACGGCAAAGGCAGGACAGTCCTCACCCAGCTTTCCATGATGGTGAACGGCGAAGACCCAGAAGGATGGAACCGCAAATACTTCTTGCCGATGGAAGAATTGTTGGATATCAGGATCGCCGACATCATTTACGGAGAAAGAAAGTACGTCCAATCCCCTCGCGGGCTTTATGAGATTGGGACATTCGGAAAATATGAGGACTTCGAGTGGCTTGAGAATCAAACCGATGGCTCGGTCAATGTGCTCAAATCGTTTGACGAATGGTCGAAAGGAATCTTCCATTACGTCTATCAAGCCGAGAACCTGGATGGTTTGCGGTTTCTAGTCGATCACGGCTATTACGAGGTTTGGCAGCCAGGGCACTTTTCCAGCATTTCATTCCATTCGTCCGACAAATCGGAAGAGCCGCTTGCGATTCTAAGAATGATCGATAAGGATGATGATCCAAAACATACGATATTCAAGGCGATATTCGATACGAGGGAAAGAACTATCCTCACCGCAAATTTGACCACCCCGCTTTTCTGCGACGAGAAAGTTCTGAGATTCATGTTAGAGCATAGCCACGTGCTCAATATTGTTTGCAGAGAGCCTGAGATCGTATCGGAAACGATATTGAATGGGGGAAATCACAGAGCCACAGTCGAACCATATGAAGGCATATGCGCATCGAATTGGCTCACGCCACTTCTTTGCTTTGCCTTGGCGCACGAAAAGCAATACAAATCCCAAGCTATTCGGCTGCTCGAACATAGCTATAAGGTCGCGGAGATGACTTATTCGAGGATTGTTGATCATCTGCAGGAACTAGGCGGAAGCGAAGAGTCGATCAACACGGAAAGGGGATACGTTGAATTAGGACACCATTATGTGATCGGCGTCATTGGAGAGCCATCGACTGAGGGCGAAATCGGAGATCCGGAGCTCGCAAGGCTATCGAAGGAAGTTTCGGCGGCGGTTGGAAACATTAGGGCTTTGTCGAAGATCGATAGTCCCGTCTTCCTTAACGGCAAGATGAGATTGCCACGGCCGAATAACCCCGTGTATGCAAAATTCAAATCCGCGTCGAAGGGGCATCCCTATCTTCTCCAGCTGTCCGAGGATAACGAAGGCGATGTCCATAACGAAATCTTCATGCAGCCTAAAGGCCAAAACCCGGGAAGGGGAATGACTGCCGAAGAATGGAGGAGCGTCGGAATCGCGCTTCGCTCGATCCACGATATCGATACGGGAGAAGAGGGAAAAGCATTCTGCCATGGCCGATTCGTCTACCCGGATATCTATCTTCTTGATGGGCAGGTTGAAGCGATCTGGGGGTATCGGGATGTCTATATCGGAAATCCCGACGATGACGTATTCGAAATGGGGAACCTCGCTTTTCACGATTCCTATTCCGGGCCAAAAGAACAGCCCGATCTTGAAGCGTTCCTAGAAGGATATGGCTATCCTAGGGAAGGGTTCGAAGAGAAACTAGCCGATTACCTGTACGCTCAAGCGAAGAAAACCGATAATGCGAATGAAGTCCACTACTTAACTACCCGCGCAGGTGGCATACTGATCGCGATGCGAAAGCATACTGGAACGATATAACGCTCTCGGCGGAAGAGATAATCGTTGGGTGACAAAATGTCAAAAGGGGCTAATTGCAAACGAATTTGCAACAGCCCCGTTTTCTTTTCCTTTCCTTATTTAAGTAATCTCCAAGCGTCCCTGTATTCAGGTTTTAGATTTGGATTCAACCAGTATTTTCTCATGGAATTGTCTTTATGGATCGTTCCGTTTTTCCCAGGCATGTTCAGCCAATTCCTATGGCCTTCTTTGATGTGCTTCGCCACCACTGCGCTTGGGACGACGTAATATTCCGGGGTTTCGTCGTTATTTAGGTTCACGAAGACATAGAAGATGTTTTCACTGTCGATGGATTCGTTCTTTGAACTAAGAATCCAGTTCTCGCTATTCCCTGCGTTTGTCTTAACCTGAATCGCGATTTGCCTTGATGGGTTGTCCCGGTCCATCGCGAGCAAGTCGAACAGAGGCGTGTTGGACATGGGCACGGCGACGCTGAAGCCATGCCTTTCCAATTCTGCCGCAACGAAGTATTCGCCACAATTGCCGACGCTGATGCTGTTGCCTTTAGCCATAGTTATTTCTTTTTCACTTTCTTTTGTAGGATGGCGACAGCCTTGAGGATGACCTCGGTCTCCTCCACGGTAAAGGTATCCACCGCATCGTTCTCAAGAAGGTAGTCGATGGTGACGTTCAAAACCTTGGATAGCTTCTTGAGGTAATCCCAGTTCGGCTTGGATTCGCCATGCTCCCAGCGGTTCACCGTAACGGCGTCGACGCTGAGGATGTCAGAGAGCGCCTTTTGGGAGAGTTCCGCCGCCTCGCGGGCGATCGTGAGCCTCTTGAATGGCACGCGTTCGTCTTTAGCCATGTAATTTTCCTCCTAGAAATAACAAAGTTTTATAAGTTTCTTCTTGAACCTTACAAAAACACGTTGCTAGTATTTTTGTGTCAAGATTTCTCGAAATGCTTAACAGTTCTTGAAATCGAGTACATTATGGCCCGCTACTGGTTCCTATTCAAGCGAAAACTATCATAAACTGGAAGAATTTGAAAACGTCTCTCGATTGATTCGCATGAACGGGCAACACTTATAGATTACTCGTTACAATGGACACGCCGAAACAAAAAGTTCGGTGTTTGTGAACTATTTTCCTCGACACTTTGGGCATTTTGGTGTTCGGTAGAAATGATCTATCCTTTGTGACCAAGTATAACCACATTTCGTGCAGCGGAGTGACGCGTCTGTCTTGCAATCGGGCAAACTGACTAGTTCCACGGTGTCTTCGGTCTTCGCCGACACTCGTGCCTTGTGCTTCTCGAAATAACTGATTTTAGGCTTAATCGTGCTTGGAGCTGATTCTTTTTCGGAAACTCTTTTGGGCCTCGGTTTGGCTGCAGCGCTTTTGTTTATATCGGAAACTGGATGTTTCTTTTTGCTTAGGTCTTCGACTTTTGGAAAGGAATCGGGGTCGATAATGCCGGAAACAATAAGCCGCCCCGCTTCTTCGCTTACTTCGTCCGCAATCGCGTAGTTCCACAGCCTTATGACGTTAAATTGAGTCGTGAATTGAAGTCCCTTTAAAATTCTAGATACCCTGTACATATCCGTTTCCTCAACGAATATCGATCTTTTTTCGAGAGATGTATCGGAATTAAGCGCGACTATTGCACTTTCGTTTTTCTTGTTTCCGATAAGTCCGATGTATTTGTCGTATAGCTTCGGTGCACAGTAATAAAGCAGGCTCGCGATGTTTGAATAGACATGCTTGGAGGTCATTGATTCTGCGTTGTATGGAATGACCGCGCCGTCAAGCGGATTAAGGTAAATGTGGTTATAGAAATCTATGTCCACGATGCAGCCATGAATTGTGCCATTGCCGCCAAACGTGCGTATTTCTTTAGAAACCTGCTTTTGGAAGGAGGAGTATTTTCCGAGGAACATTCTGACAGACTTAGCGTAATTAACCATTTTGTCATAAAAGTAATCGAAATTGCGCCCGAAAGTCTTCTTGATGCTGCCTCCGTTCAAGATAAAAAGTGGGCCGTCTTCTTCCTTTCGCATCAGGAACATATAGGTTCTTTCTCGCTTGAGCATGTAGAGGTTAGCGTAATCCCTGTAAAAAGCCGACCTGGCACATAATCCGAAATTGAAGATGTTATAGTCATCTCTAGAGATCTCGTGTATACCGTCTGGATAGTCCGCAAATATATTGAAAAACGGTTTTAGGGCAAAGAACTTAAAACCGAAGGAGCTGTTTGTGTAGCCTATCTGGTTGTCCGCGTACACTGTGGCCTCGTCGGACTCTATGAAATAGTTTTTATGCGTGTGCCCCGATATATAAATCCAATTCGGCACCATTTCTCCATCGCACCAATCCGAAAATGGCATATGGGTAACGACGATGAGTTTCTTATCGGGTATCACCCTCTTGAGCTTCTCGTGGACCTCTGAGAGCAGTTTTGACTGGGCTATCTCGAACTCACGAGTAATTGGCGCATTTCGGTAAATGCCATTCTCGCAGTTGAAACTTGTGTTTAGGCCTGCAAAGCCCATGCCGCCAAGGATTGCGTATGAATTGTATCGGAAAATTTCCCTGATAAGTTCGTCGGGAAGTGCCAATACCTCGTTGGCTGAGTACTTCCTCTTTGTTCCGGTATCGTTCCTTACATGGGGTATTTTCAACTCAGATTCGAGGAGCTCTATGCCCAGCGGGTCCAGAAAAGCCCTGAATTCGGATACCATTTCCTCAAAGGACTTGCTTCGCTTGCAAAGCCCCTCATCCCAAAGCTCATGGTTCCCCAAGACGAAATATGTCTTCGCGAATATCTGTTCATGGTATGCTTCGAAAAACTTTTTGAAAATGTCGAAGTCAAACGAAACGTCGCCTATGATGAACACTTGTTTGTGCCATGAATCAGGCATTGTTTGTTTCAGGCTTTTCGCTATGTCGGCAAAGAATCTTTCAAGTTCATAGCGGTTAGCTCTGTCTGGAAACTTATCTAGAAGCTTATGGTTCAGATGCATGTCGCTGATGTAAAGGAAAATTTCGTCTTCATGCTCGTAGTCCGGATAGGTCTCAGCAACTGAGTATTCCATCCTTGCGGGGACGAGATCCAGGGATTTTGATGGCGTTATTTTACTAAGAGGCAAACCCTTTGTGATGATCTGGTGCACTTCGTCGGAATACGTCCCGAGCTTGGCCATGATTTCAGACGAGACCTTTGCCCAGGACAGATCGTATTTTTCCAGGTCGATACCCTCGAAATGATAATCGAGAAGATCGGCGTCAGAAGTCTTCCCCTTGCATTCACGGTAAAACGAATCGAAATCGGTGAAAGTTATCGTTTCGTCCGCAAGCGTGCCCTGGTACCCGTAAACAACATGGAAAAGGGAATCAGTCCTTGAGTAGAACGCCTTTCGAATGATTTTCCTTTTTCCTACTTCGATCATCCTTTTTTCTCTGGACGCCCTATAAAATGCCTCGATCTGTGCCTTCCTTTTGTGTTCTAGGTCGGCCATGTAGTCATCGTATTCAATCTTGGTCATCTCCCTACAGCAATCGGAAAGGTCGATGCCAGTGTTTAGGCAGGAATGGATGACCTTGCGAAGCTTTTCCGCAGAATGCCAACCGCCATCTGCCGTAAAGCCTGTTTCTTTGACTACCGAAACGATTGTGTTTGCAGGCAATCTCTTCTCTACTGTTATTGGAACGATGGCAAGAGTTGTTTCATCAGCTATGTAATAAGTGTGTGAGTTGGTTTGCCAATATGATGGACCAGTGCTTACTTCTGAAGATTTGATGTAGAGCTTAACGATGAAGAATTCCGTCCCGTGTTTCTTGATGTCCTTAATGGCTAATGGGGCGGGTCTTATATCTGCGTTAAAGAAATGTATATAGCCCTTTGTGCCAGAGGCGTGGCAGATGAAGGTGTTTACCCTACCTACTTCTGGTGTGTTATCTATCTGAAAATATCTAGTGCCCATACCCGCTCCCTTTCTTGATTTAAAAGTAGAACTCGATTCCGCGTGTGAGTATGTCACAATCGCGCGCAAATGACCAGCGTGCATCTTGGCAGCCTTTTTGTGTTTGATCAAACGTCTTATCATGTTCCTTCCTTCGGGTCTCGCCGCAAAAGCGTAAGACCTGATAAGCCTAAAGGCCAATATATGAAAATGGCCGCTTAACCAGTTGACGTCATACTAGTTTGGGCGGCCTTTTTGGTTAATGAACGCTAGTAAGTTCGCGTTCCTTACTTAAGAAATCAGTTTCTGATAGAAATATTAATTACTATCATAATGATTTCATCCATCGCTTGAGATGCATCCAGTGATTATGGCAAAAATCGTCTGTGTTTATCGAAATGTTTTATCGGCTCTCGGCATTAATAGTACAAACTTGCCTAAAACTCAGATTGGAAGAATCTAGCGGTATGCAGTTGGAGGCCATCTTAAAAGCAAAAGGGAGCGAAAATGAATCCACCCCCAATTCGTGCTTTACACTGGAGGACGCCAATCAGTAGTTCTTATTGATTCTTACATCAAGGCCTTCGTCTTCCAATTTTTGTCTTAGGCGCATGATCCTGGTGACGACCTGTTGGGGAAGGAGATAGCCTTTCTTGCAGCTTTGGATGGCAGAATTCAGATCGTCCAGTTCCATTCCATTCAGCACGCCTTCGCGTTTCCCTTCCGAAATGCATTTCTCCCAGTATTGCGCGCCTAACTCAAATATGGCCATGCCGTCAGTTACGGCGTCATCACGTTTTTGTTCCTTTTTTGCTACGACTTGCTCAACCTGAAGCGATTCTGAAGTTATGAGGTACTTCTTGGTAGCATCGGAAAGGGCATATGGCTTTTTGGCTATGCCTTCCCAGCAGCGCGATAGCTTTGCCCATTCACCAAGGTTGTCCTTTTCTCTATTGGGATCTGATAACTGCTGGTACGTCCAATAACCTAGCTTTAGGATTTCTTCTTTTAAAGCTTGTGGTAGATCTTGGTTCTTCCAAATCAGAGGCCAGTCCAACTCATATTTGCCGAGCTTTTTTATTTCATGAATCAGCTTAGATACGGTGTAAGCAGTGATTTCGGCTAAGACACCGGAATGTAATTTATACCAGTCCGTTGCGCCGATGAGCTCTCTTGTGCGAATAAATAGAATCCCTTGGGAAATCAAATTCTTATAGAAGAATTCGTTGAATTGGGACGAGTCTTTTTTCCAAAGTTCCTCTATTCTCTTTTGGAACCTAGTCGCATTAACCTGACCGCCCCAAACGACGTCTTCAGGGTGCTCATTGGCCGCGTTGTAGAATTTCGCTATGTCAACGATGCGAATGCGCTGACTTTTGGGATTGATCGTCTGATAGTTCTTTCTTTTGCTTGGCGTAAGCTCCATCTGATCGCGCTCGTATTGGCCCCTTGAACGCTCAAAATACCAATAAGTTTGATAGGTGTTGTTGCCCACGGTAGGAGCGGGTATTTTTCTAGAGAATTGTTCAAGCTTGATGTAGAACTCGTGGTTGGAGTTGAGGTCTGACGTGGTTACCTTGTTCTGCGTATTCGAGTATTGAGATATCATGCGGACCATGTTGCTTTTCTGGTCCAATGGAACGTTTTCATTAATGACGGTCAGCTTCATGCATACAAATACTTTTTCTAGCCCAACCTTGTCCACTACTTGCGTATTTCTAAGAGAGGCGGTAGTTTGACCGCCATTAATAATTTGGAAATTACGGAGCTTTTTAATGTATAGAGTTCCGCCACGCAATTCCGTTTCGACGTCATCCGCGGTGCAAGCAATACCGTTGTTGTAGGTGAAGAAGAGATCCGGGGTGTCACGGATGGTTGCTCTGATGCCCTTATTCACGTTTCCTCTGGTGCTTAAAAACGATCGAACGTTAGACTCCAATAGCCTGCCACCGTAATCTTTGTAGATAGAGCTTAGGAATTGTCCCGGTAGAACGGCAAGGTACGCCGAATACTGAGTGCCAACTAGTTTTGTTTTGAGGCATTCTATTCCTTCGGGCAAATACTTGGTGACTTCAATCGTAATCGGCTCTGCGGGGTTACCTAAAGTTTCGTTTCGATACAGATACTCAATATCGAGCATATGGGTTTGGACGCCAAGCTTTCTGTTACCGATTGTTACTTCATGCGTTGGATAAGGGGACAAAGTCCTGCTCTGCTTGTTTGTCGACAGATAATAAAGATGGATGTTATCGCAGGAAGGGAGGGCGGCAAGAACTTCTTTGACGAAGGTGAAAACTGGATCAGACTGGAGTGAGTTCACTCTGAAATAGTCATTGATTGTGTTGTAAATGAAGTTGAGAAGACCATCGTAAGCTTTCTTTTGAGCTTCGTTTGTTATCGTGTGGATTTCAGTTCGATCGTAATCGATAAACATAAGGTGGATGGAACCATCCGTGGGGTCGATTGATCCGGCGTCGATGTGCATGGCCTTGTATTTTACGTCGCCCCTACTTCTATCAAAGTATACTTGCCTGATATCGGAAAAGAGATTCGCCTCGATGAGACAATCTTTAACGTTTTCGAAGAAGGAGTACGCAGCATAAACCCGTTCGTTTTCCGCCGCAGATTCAGCTTGCGCGATTGTCTCCTGCCAATAGCTTGTTAAAACGTCTTCTTCCATTGTTCGTCGTCCTCCATGTAGGGCTTTATTGCGTTAATTAGAATACGATATGAGATTGCCGAGATTGCGTTCCCGAAAGAGGAAGGCGAGGTCAGCCTGGGGAAATGCTCATCGACTTTGTAAAAGTTCATGCCTATGGCCTTGTACTTGAATCTGTCGTAGGCATCATCTGGAATATAGCCGACTTTGTTAATTTTCTCCATGAAATCGTCGAATAATTCAGGGGTGTCAGCCAGGGTGAGCTTTATCTTTTCGAACAGGGCGTTAATGGTGCTTATACCATTGTTAAAGGCTTCAGGCATTTTTTCGACTTTCGTCACGACCAAATGGCCCGGATTATCAGATAAGAGTTGTTCATGTGAAGAAATCTGCACTGAATCTTCGGTAGCAGAGGCACACTTAACTTCATACCACTCTAGACCGACCGAGAAGTCTTTCGACATTCCCAACGGACCACCCCAGGCTCGTATGGCTTTTTCTTTGCCAAATTTTGGGATCAAATATTCATCAATGAAGTAAAGCTCGCCGAAAAGACCCTGAATAGATGTTTCGCTCAAAGGCCACCTTTAGCGGCGAACATCCTTTTCCAAATGCGCACTCTATCTAATACGTGCTGAAAAGCCTCTTTTTGATCCGTGAGCGGGGCGATGTTGTCTACTATGTCCTCGCATAAGGCGTAAAAGGTAGATTTTGCTTCTTCGTCGGTTAATGAAATATATGTCCAGAATTCGTGACCCACTTTGGCTTGCATGAAATCAAGAAGCTTGGTGGGCTTTGGCATTTGCGCGCTAAAAGGCACTACAATGGCAAGGCAAAGACGTCCTTTGAAATCTCTCCCATAATAGACCTCTAAAGGTAGCTTTTCCCTCAAAAGCCTAACGTTATCTGTCTGCGAGTAGTCATCAAAGAGTTCCTTGAATCTCGTCTTCATAGTTTTCATCCTCGTCTTGCAAGTCTTCGAGATCGCCTTCGAGTAGCGAGTTCTTTTTTACTAAGTTGATTCTATAAATAGTTTTTAGCTTTTTGAAGTTGCCCGGGAAGCCCATGCCAAAACCATATAATGGCGTTCCTTGCAACGCGTCTCTGATTCGCTCTTTCGATTTATCTATGCCTTTCGGCCGATCTGGCCTTGTGCCATCTTCACGCTTCGGCAAATTGTCATAGCCAATCTTTAAATCTAATGGAAAGATAATGAACAACGGGTTTCTGCATTCCATTTCCAGCAAGTCGTGCGCAGTAAAATCCGCTTGCTCAGGGTTTATTGTTTTGGATTTGCTTGCGTCGTTCGCAATTCTGTCCCGCCTATTCTCTTTTGCAGCTTCCATCCCATCCTTGTCGAGGTCGATCTTGAAAAGGCCTGGATCAATGAGGCGGTTATTCGATCCGCCAACTCTGATGAAAGGGTCGCCTTCCACTATTTTGAAGCTTCTTTGCGGCATTCGAACTGGTTTATCTCCAAACGGGAGGTCGCATTCTCGTGATGAGTCGCTGCCGGTCGCAACCGTAATGTCCCATTTCGATAGTTCACGCGTTTTCCTTATGAAGGGAATAAGTATGGAGGGATCGAAAACATTATTCGCGTAACTGACTTCAATCTCACTGAGGTAATCGATCAGAAATTGAGCAGGAACGTCTTTAAAGTAAAAATGACCTGGCATCTGAATAGACTCTGTCAAAACGAAGCCCCGTTCCAATAAACGTTGGAAGAATTTCTTAGTCGCTTTATCGTTCGTGAGTGCGGCCTTCAAATCATAAGTTATTTTTGAAGTATCGATGTGAGTTCCGCTCAAGCTGATTTCGCGGACATAATCTTCAGAGTTCCGACTCTTATTTCTAGCAGTAATAAGAATGGTGTGCTCCAAAGTATCCGGCGCTTCACGGATCATAAGCCCAAATTCGCGAGGCGTCTTGTTTTGCTTGGCCATTCTGCGGAACTGCGTTTTTAGATCTTTGGAAGACTCAGTTACGGCACAGAAACAATCCAAATTAGTTTGGGTCATAAAAACGCTGACTAGGTCCTCATAATCGTGCCGATAGCCGAACCAACGCCCCATCTGAAGCAAAACGTCAAAAGCAGATGCGTTTCTATTGTAATAGCTTGTCATGAGGCCTTCTAATGTCAGGCCACGAGACAATGCGAATCCTCCTACCACAATGACTCTTGCCCCAACGTCTTTGTGCAAGTCATCGTCATAGCGGAAACGTTCTTTTTTCTTAATCGTTCCATTGATAATGGCAACTTCCATTAGGCTCATCTCATATCTGAGCTGGGATCTGACTTCGTCGAAACTATATGTGCAATTTGCTTTAAGCCCGTCTTTGTCCAGCCTGCCAAAGTAAGTGTCATTTTCCCACACTTCTTTCAAGCGGGATAAATGAGGGTGACTCATGAAAATGGGCATCGGGCTGGTGGAATAAGCATCCACTTCAATTTTGATTTCAGAAACAAAGCGTTTTACTAGTTCGGATATTTGCGATTGCGTATCGTTAAATCTGGAAATATTAATCAGCATACTGCGATGCTTATCGGAGTGTTTCCTCATGGAATAAACGCAGCTGCTTAATATGAATACGTAGATAGATTCCTTCAGCGATGGGCAAAGCGAAGTGAAAACATCCGTTTTCTTGTGTTTGGCCGGGAAGAACCCTGGATCGGTTTCAGGATTTCCGATAAGAACTATGTTCTCGTTTCCTCTGCCATCGTGATTTCCATCTACATCATCGTCGTTAAATCCAAGGAAGAGTTTTTCTGCGCCAACGTAGTCCGCGGGCGGTTCAAGCAAGATGATGAAGTCGTCCGGAAATAAATCAGGCACGTGCAACTGCTCTAAGTCATCGGGTATGACATCGCCTGGTTTTAAGTCATCCAAAGCAAATGGCGGAACGTAATCGGCGTCTGGGTCGACAAAAATATTTGCGTAAGGCGTTGCGGAGAAACCAACGTAAGTAACGATTCTATATTTGGAGAATAGTTCTCTTATCTTTTCATTAATTGAAGTCGGTGATTCGGCAGATTGAGTGTTGATCGAGGCATTATCGCATTCGTCGTCGATGATGAGCAAAGGGAGAGCCTCTCTCTCCGCATTGCCGGAAATAAAAGCGTTAAGGTTTTGAATTACGGATCTGTTTTTCTTAATAACCGAGATTACCGGCTTGTTGTAGTCACTAATCGAAGCAGCAACCGATCGCGCGGCTTCGGCGTTAAAATCGTGACGGGTAGTCGTAAAGGAGACTCCGTAATGCTTACCATCTTGGCTTACGCCTATGGGCTCTATTTGGCCATCTTTAAAAGTTGAACTTTTGCCTCCGACAAAGCCTTCGTCGACTCTTCCTTGGGTTTGTACTCTGAGGTCCTCGGTCATTCCGGCGAGCAGGACGATGTTTCTGTAGCCTGCATCCACGGCCATGTTTATTAAGCCAATGTAATTAGCGGTTTTCCCAGATTGGACATCCCCTACCACTAAGCCTTTTTTGGATAGAGAACCAGCAAAACTCGGATCGGCGAACTTTGCGATGGTGCGCATGATATCCTCTTCCATCGTTTCCAAGGTCGATGGTGAGAAATGCTTTTCCCTTTCGAGGTAATCTTTATACCTTCGCCAATATGTCAAGCTGTCCGGGTTATCTTTATATTTTTTGAACCATTCATCATCCGCGTCCTTAGAAAGCATGGAGATGTGTGGCATGGTTACGCCTACAACTATTTTGTATTCGCGTATAACTTCCTGTATTTCCTCGTCTTCTAGGCCAAATTGCTTGCCCCAGCCGAACGCGAAGCCTTCTACCTCTTCTGGAGTTAATGTTCTGTGCTCGTTTCGGCCAATTACAATAAGGAAATCGTAAAGGTTTTTCTGTTGCGTTTTATTGAATTCCATCGATACATTCTTCCAAGATTGCGTCTCGGTCCTCCGCTAAATCGCTGAATGGTTCCCATTTGAGCTGCAAATCAAGGCAAGCTGCTGAAGCGGCTCTGTTCCCGTGGGCCACTGCTCTCACGCGAGAGATTAAGTCTTCTCTCTTTTCGTCCTTTGTTATGGTTTGCCGACCGTTTATGACCTCGAGTTTGTCCGAAACGTCGTCGCGCATTTTGGCGGTTGGAACGTAATTCTGTATGTCTCTAAGGTATGTAGTGAGCATCTTGCGCTGGGTGGGATCAAGTTGTTCAAGAAGCTCTCTGAGTATTGGGTGCTCGTCGTTGAGCGTATACGTCACGGTTTGGTCTTCGAGCATTTTTCGAATCCAAACCCTTGAAACCCCTTTGGATACCTCCTGTTCGCCATCGTATCTCACTCGCCTCGTGCTTAGTTCAAGGACTTCGTTAATCTGCGCATAAAGCTTGCGCTTAATCGCATCGGGTATTATTGCCGATGATTTTTTAACATCTAAGGACCACTCTTTATCTAAAGTCGCGGGAATGTCTATTCTGACCCTGGCCAAATGTGAATAGACGGTTTTATGTTCTATGCGAAGCCATTTTCCCCACACTATCAAACGCTTGTTTCGATAAATGTAGATGCCTTGTTCGCTTTTGAGGCTATCCGCTCCGCCAACGAGATCCTTTTGTTCCTTCGTAAGGTCTGCTATGGCGGGCATTCTGTATGCCTGAACTTCAATCTGCTGCCCCTTAAAGGGAATTCTCTCAGGGCGCAACGTCTTAACGTTATCGAAGCCTTCTAGGAACGGATCTCTCTTAGCGACACGCTGGCCATTGAATCTGATGGCTACGTGTTTATAAAACCGGTGAAATACCAGAGCGCAGTATTCTCTCGAACTAATTGCAAGAGTATCAAAAGTATTTGCAAAATTATTTGTAGATTCGCGGATTTTATCGAAATTGGTCCAAATAACGATGGTCCCCGAATCTTTATCCTTCAAGTATTCGGCCTGGGGAATTTGATCAATTTCGTCTTGAGTCAAGTTAATCAGCGTCCAATCATGAGTGCGCGTTATTTCGTCGATATCCCAAGTGGATCCGCTCATCATTCCGAATCTTTTGGTAATCACGGTGAAGCAGCGACATTGGGAAAGGCTGGCCGTATTGAGGCCAAGGCCGAATCGCCCGAGGTCCATGGGGTTGGTGAAGTCACGAATTTTCTCGGTGCCGAAGTCCATTGCGGCATCTAGTTCGGAATCCGACATGCCAATCCCGTCATCGCAGATTGCAAAGTAAGGGTTCTCGCCTGCCGAATTCCAAAAAATGTCGACATTCTTAGCTCCTGCAGCCAGAGAATTGTCGACAATATCCGCTACTGCAGTTTCGAATTCATAACCGATTGAACGCAGTCCGATTAATAGTATTTCAGGTTTTGGCTGTTTCTTTTGCCGCGATTGTCTAATCATGTTGCTCGAATTTTACCATAGCTATAGATCTTTTTAAATTTTCGATGTCATCGAACCCATAGGTCTTAAGCTCTGGGTCTTCAGACAATACTTCTTTGACAAGAACAAGGAAGCCTTGATTCACGAAGGTCTGGGAAAAACGGTATTGGATCATAGACATGTAAAAATAATCCAGATGTGTCGCCGTGAAATTAAGGATGACATAAAGAGTTTGAGCACCATCTCTTATCTCGAAATCATAAAGCGAATAAGGGTACTCGTCCGAGAGGCAATAGATTTCAGCGTCCGGGAATTGATCCTTTAATGCTTCTCTGCAGAGAGCTTTCGCTTTTCTAGAACAGTAGTCCAATGCGATCGGATAAGATTGCGGGTTTATTTCCTCGATTCCCGGGATTCCGCGTTTCTTCATTGCGATGGCTTCAAAGTCATAGGTGTCCGCTTGCTCATTAAACACCTTAGTGAATTTATCCTTCGAGTCTCCTCTGTAATTCAAAAAAACTTTCGAATAGACAATATGTTGTTGGCCAACGACAGATACGATGAAGTCGATTCTGTGGTTATCGTGTATTTCGAACGCCCTAACGATAAATGCAAAGCCATCCAGCAAGTTTTGAATGGCCCTTAGCACTTCCTTGTTGGAAACCGAATAGTCGAAAGTTTCAAAGGAAAGGCCAATTGGGTAATGAGCCTTTATGCGACCAAACTGATACTTCGATTCATCGATCTCTTGTTTTAAAAAGATCGCGAAAGATTTGTCGTTCGTATCGAGCTGTGTCCCGTTTACAAAAATCCTGTCAAAAACAAGCAGGTTTGTTACTTTGCAAGCCGCTTTCGAGTTTTTGAGACATTCAGCTACTGCGGTATCTTCTTTAGCCAGGTTAATGTTTGAGCCGGAAGACATGAAAAGATTAAGCTCCGGTTTCACGGTAGACCCTTGCTTAAGGTTTGTTGAAACGGTCGCTGTATGTCCTTTTTCGTTATCGTTATCGATTCCGAGGTAAAGCGATTTGGTATCGATGTGGAAGATGAATGAGCTCATAAGGCGTATTCCCCTCTAAACATTTCCGTGAATACAGCAGCAAGCACATTGACCACAATCGAATTGCCGATAAGCTTGTTCATTCGGCGGTAACTGAACCCGAGAGATTTAACGATTTCATATTCCCTTTCATTGAACCCCATTAGTAAGAAAGCTTCACGAATGGTGAGCAAACGATAAATTCTACCTGGATACCCATTGTATGCGATCATGCCTGCATTGTTGCTTCTATCCATGTTGCATGTGACCGTATGGAAAATCGTCTGCTTTGTGATTGGGTCCCGCTTATTTATTTTCCACATGTCTTGTCTTGAAGGCGTGGGATTCAGTGAGGCGGCGTCTGCCTCAGCTTTTAGAACAGGGTTGGTGTAATCATCAAATACGAAATCTCTTGCATCGTATTTTTTGTTTCTTGGGAGGTTTCCATTGATCGTGTACTTCTTTTTTAGGCTGCTGACTATGATGCAACGTCTTCTGTCCTGGGGAACTCCAAACTCGCTTGCGTCTAATATTGTTGGATCAGAATTCTTGTATCCAATGCTCGTTAAAAAATCCAGCCATTGCTTTAGGTCCGCCGCGTTGCTGGGGGCAATGAGCGTTGCTACGTTTTCGAGAAGCAGGTATTTGGGCAGCCTATTCTGTTCATTTAATCCAATTAAGAGACGTTCGATTTCCCACAAAAGACCCGAACGTGTGCCTGACCCTTTGGCCATTCCTTCGGTCTTTCCCCCGGTTGACAGATCTTGGCACGGAAAGCTGTATGTCAGGAGGTCCATATTTGGGAGATCCTCTGGCTTAATTTCCGTTATGGAGCCATAGTTCTTGGAACGTTTGTTCGCAATATATAATTGCTTGATTTTTTCCTTGCCGATTGAAGAAAGCTTTTTTATCGGTTCTGCGGAATTCAAGCTGAAAGTGAAACGATTAAGGTATTTTAGCTGCTCTTCATAGGAAGGGACCTTGATCTCTTGACCATCATTGTTCAGCGCGTCATAGGAAATGATCGCGTCGATGAACCATTCGCTAATTCCGACCGATACATAGTTAATGCCTGCTCTTCGCAGGGCGGTCGATTGGGCCCCGATTCCCGCGAACGCCTCGAAGACTCTGAGGGGGCGTTTTTTCGACTTTTTCTCTACCATATTTTTTCGGGAACAGTTTAACAGTTTTTGAAAAAAATAACAGTAGGGAATTCGCCCTAAACTATAGGTTTCGCCACAAATCTTACATTTTTTTACGTTTGAAAGCCTTTTGGCATAAGTTTGATCTGGCCCAGAATGGATTCGGCTGGTAAGCTATGCTTATATGAATCTGCGGGAAGATTTGCTGGCCCATGAGCGTGCCGCGTCGGCCGTTTATGAACAGGAAAAGGGCATTAAGCCGGCCAATAACCGTTTTGGTTATTACACCTATCTTAGAACAGCGGCGGATTTAGCCGATTATGTTTCAAAGGCATTCACGACCAAGAATTCCAAGGAACGTGAAGCTTTTTATATTTCAAAAGGATTCCGTTCCTACGACGCTATCCTCAATGAGCATAGAGAGGAGATCTCCCACTCTAAAAAGACCTCGATCAGAGATATCAAGCCCGGAGATCGCGTCACCGCTTACGATATTTGTGTCATCTCGAACACGTATGACTTAATGCATGGCATGACCGTGAACAAAGAGGATCCAATCCATCCGTTTGTTTGCTTGCGGTCTGAAATCGGTGGCGTGTATTCGGATAACATCACTGAAGACGATCGTTTCTACAACTACAGTTTAGAAAAAGAGACGCAGGCCAATTTCGAAAGCGCATCCTTTTCTAAGCCGGTAAACCGACTTCTGTATGACGATTTTCTAAGGCAGGACATATTGTCCCAGGCGATGCAGATTCCTGCCCATTTGTTTGTTCGCTACTCCAATCGTTCGGATTACGTCTATCGTGGAGTTTACTTCGTTAATAGTCTAATCGATGGTAATAAGATGTTCGAATTGATCCGCGAGTCGTTTGTTATAAATCCGCTGGGTGTGATGTCTGGTGACAAGCAAATGCTAGAGGAATTCAAAAAGGACAGAAGGGCATTCTTTCAGAAACTTTATTCTAAATCTGCTGATGCCTTTGCTCATGACCATAGGCTTAGAGAGGTTCGTGACCTGCCCCCTGAGTTTTTCGATGTTCTGCCGGATGGTTTTCACCCCATTAGTGGCGACAATCTAGAACAGGTATTAAGAGATTACCTTGAGGAAGCTGCTATCCGGCAACAAATTGGGAGCCTAGGCGAGGAGCTGGTCAGGGAATACGAAGAGGATCGAGTTAAGCTATTTGCTCCTCAGCAAGTTCGCAATATCAGAAAAGCCGCCGATTCAGAGGGATTTGATTTTGAATCCTTTGAATCGAGAGGAAGGATAATCCGAAAAGTGCAAATCGAAGTTAAGACGACTTCTGATCGGAATCCGTTAAGAAGATTCTTCATGTCCAGCAACGAAGTGAAAATCATGAATGAGAATCCTGAATCTTATTGGCTGTACCGAGTTTTCGACATCAATGCCGAAGATCCACAATTCTTTGCGTTGCGGGAAAATGTTAAAGGCAGGATCAATATGCAGCCTGCGGATTTTGCCTGCCAAATTCTTGGGTAATCTAACTTAAGTTGTCCAAAGGAAATGGCATAGGCCATCCTTCCGGCACTACTTTCGCAATTCCGTGGAGAGCTTCGGCGACGATTCGGAAGGCGCCTCCGACGCCCAAAGGTACGGGAAATCCGAGCTCAGGCTTACCGCGTCAAGCGCGGGATTCAATCCATACTGGGGCATACCCAGGGCAGGCCGGAGGTCAGGAAAAGGATCAGGAAGTCCAAGTCGGATCAGCTGTTCCTGTTCTAAATAACCTATGGTTATATAGAATGCGGAAAATGGCAAAATCGGTAAAGTCAATGCATCTCATCTATCTCCTTTCCTTGTGGTAAAATACTCAAAACGGAGAAACTAATCATGAAAAAACTACTTCCTCTTTTATTTGTTCCAATGATGTTATTGACTTCATGTGGAGGTCAACCTATCTACAAAAATTATTTAAATAAAGACTATCTATACAACGGCTTTGTATGCCGCTTTTATGAAGATACAATGGTTTATGTTGATGAAACAACAAGACATCCTTGTAAATACGAGAAGCAAAAGCTACAAGATAAATACGATACAAGTTCGTATGAATGGGTGACTTTAGACTATAACAATGAGTATGTTTATGTTTATGCTCAAGGCTGGAAAGGCGATACAAGCCCGAACTACAAAGCCTGTGGTTTCTTCTATGACGACAATTCGTTTGTTGATCTGTCTTCCAGAACTACGATAAGCATTTGGGTTGCCAATAACGCACATTAAGAAAAGCACCATGTGGTGCTTCGATGGCGTCTTTCTTTTTGCTGGTTGAGAGGGGCTTATTTTCGGGTCAGATTATTCGTTCGATACCATCTAGATTATGGGGCTGTTGAAGAACTCCCACAAAACAAATGCGCCAGGCTTACGACAAACTGGCGCATTTGTTTTGCCTTGGACGACGAATATGCCGAACCGATGGCATTTGCTCCAGCAGATCGCCGAAGGAACATGCAAAGCATGTTGCAAAACCTCATAATTCCAGAGCCCTGATGTCAATACCGTCGAACTTTTTCGGGCTGCGAACCCTCAAAACACCCATGACATGCGCAGCATGTTGCGAAACCTCCAAAGGCACAGGAAAAAAGGAGCTGTCGATAGCCCATAGGTTTTTCAATAGCACCTATTTTTCATTTTCGGATAATAACTTTGTGTGTTCCATCAATCGTTCATCTTCGTTTCCATCGTTCCCAGGTTGAGCAATATGTCCTATGTCCAGTGGCACCCCATTAGAACAACGTCCCAAGGAACGTCAAAAGGAACGATATCCCGACGAATGAGAGGATCATCATGGCCCAGCCAACGACGTGTTGCCCCTTGAAGCGCTCTTCCTTGGGCCGCACCGCTTCCACGATGGCCTTGGGGGCGGAAGAAAAGAGCTTCTTGTTTTGAATGAAGCCCACCGCCGAATAGAGCATCAGGAAAAAGCCAAGCATCAATAGCGAAAGCGAAATTAGTGCACAGGTTGTGCACCAAATTGGAGTTTAATTACGCTTACGGATATTTTATGGGAAATATATGGGACGGCAATTTCAAGCGAACAAAAAACCACCGAATTTCTCCGATGGCGTCTTTCTTATTGGTTTTTGCAATCTTTTAATTTAGCGATTTGCTCTTAATAATTCTTCATTCGTAAAGTAGCTTGCGAATAAGCCTAATATATAATTGTCAACTTATCTCCACTCGTGTTTGCAATCTCTACATTCGTAAACTGGATCCCCTCCGTACATATAAGAGCCGATGTTGGTGCTGTGGCATTTTGGACAGGAGGTAGGTGTACACGCTCCGCCACTAACAGAGGTTAACTGTTCTTCAGAAAGTTCGACACCTTCTTCTTTGGCCAAAGCTAACAGTTCTTCTTGGGTTTTACACGCTTTTACTTTAGCGATTTGCTCTTCGGACAAACCTTTTAATAGTTCTTTATTCATATATAGTGGTTGCCTCCATTTATTAGAACGATTGAGATGCTTCTATATTTTTATATTATCAAACTTATCTATGATGAATCTAAAGAATTGAGTTCTCTAAACATGTTGGGGGTGCGGACCTCTAAACTTACTGGGGGCTTTGTTACACCCTAAATTATTCGTTCGATGCCATCTGGATTATATGGTTTTCTATGCATGGAACGCCTACTTTCGTTTTGGCGGGAACAACGATGTTGTTAGGATTTTACGATTTTTTACGATTTTTAGATTGACGTTTTATTGACTTCTCGGTCGGATAAAGCCTCCGCAAATCCCTCAATGGAATCTGCCACGATTACCTGCGGGAACGCCGAAAGATCGAGTACCTCGTAACCAAGATCCACTGCTTCTTCAGGAAACAACATAAGAAGTGTGGTCTTGCCATTTTCTGGGCCTTCCTTTGTCAAGAACTCGGAGGCCTTTTGGAACGGGAGGCCATCATCGCTGATGAACAGTTCTCCTTCTTTAACTTCGAAGAACCAATTGTTTGGCTCCATGAATAAATAATTGTTTTTCCCTTCGAAGAAAACTTGTCGACGATCCTTGCAAGCGATTCTGATGGATGACCCTTGTTCGCGAAGGCGCTCATTCAACCGGAAGGAATCGCTTTTGAAAAACCTGTGCGAATAGGCAATCCCATCGTCTGTCTTTGAGTGGCTCTTCTTGTATTTTGGGTAATCGACCAGAAGCCAAACAAAGTGAACGATTCCGACGATGAGCAAAATGGGCAACGCGAATATGACTAAAAGAATGAATGATCCCCGAACCGGCGGGATATTTGCTTTTCTCGCGCGTTCTTTTCCCATGACTCTACTCCTTTGTTTCGCGCGTTCTCCAAAGCGCCATGGGATGGTTTTGGATCCGCTTTAGGATTGCCGAATCATCAAAAAGGAGATCCGGGCAATAGTCTTTTGACGCGAACCGACGGGCGAACTCCGCTTCACCGTTTTCGAATTGGAATAATTGGGTCAAGAAAGAAGAGACTTTCGATATCGCCTCTTCATGATGGAACGACACCCCTTTTCGAAGCATAGGCAAAAGCATCCTTTGGAAATCCCGCTTGGTCAGGCTTATGAAATCGAATGGTCCTCGCGAAATCGCCAGGTTTTTGCCGCCGATGCAGTCGTAGAAAAGGGCGCACTTCCGCAACATCGGAGTAGCCGCGATTATCTCCTTTTCCAACGCATGGTAAACATCAAACAGATCCCGTGGCTTCCCGCGCGACAATAAGGCGGCGATTTTGCTGCCATAGAGTTCTTCGGGTGCCAAAGAACGAACCTGCGACTCCCCGCGAAAGCCAACGACATCTGCTTGGCTTACATGAATAGGAAGGATATGGGAGCGATCCAAGTAGTTGATTTCGATCTTCACGTTGTCCTGATTTCCTGCCGTGTTGGCATACTGCAGAACGAAGGAATCCAAAGCATAGTAGGTTTTTCCCGCATCCGAAAGACGATATCCCAAAGGAAGCAACGCCCCGGAAACGAAATCTGCAATCGCGGCTTTATCCTTCACGGTTTCTTCTTTGCTGGCACCGCAATAATCCAAATCGATGTCGACGGAAAGGCGAGGCAATCCAGCGTAAAAGAGATTGATCGCTGTTCCGCCTTTGAGGACGAGCTTGTCTTTCCAAGGCGAAGCGAAAAGGACGTCGAGCATTTGCAATAGGCGCGCCATTTTCTCAAGATTGTCGCGGATGAAGCCCGTTTCCTTGGCGAGTTCGTTTATACGTTTTGCATTGATTTCCATATCACTCAATCTCCTTCATATATTCAGGGTAGGCCAGATTCCATTCGCTGGAGGAAAGCCCTGGCTCGGACGGGTAGTCGCGTAAATCGTCCCGCCGATTGGCCATTCTTTGCCTGCAAAGGTCGTAGAACGCGGGGCTTAGGCCCTTCACCCCCAACGTCTCAAGAACAAACCCAACTTTCTTATAAAGGAGTTTGGTGT
>CACYCS010000136.1 GCA_902773005.1 uncultured Erysipelotrichaceae bacterium | reverse complement strand
TCTGCTCGGAGATATCGGCGGCGGGGATGATCTTCTCGGCGAGGGAGACGCCATAGTTCTCGACGAAGACGATCTTGATGTATTTGCTGACCAGCGGATCGTTGTTGACGACTTTGGCAACCGCGAGGATCAGCTCGATGATCTTCTTCGCGTAGACGTAGCTCGGGGCGGCCTTCGCGCCGAAGATATAGGTATGCGGGGTCATCTTGAACGAGGGGTCGTCCTTGATCTTCCCATATAGGTGCATGATGTGGAAGATGTTGAGCAATTGCCTCTTATAGGCATGGAGTCTCTTGATCTGGACATCGAAGATCGAATTCGGGTCGATCTCGATGCCATAGGCCTTAAGGCAATAGGCGGCGAAGTCCTTCTTGTTCTCCGCCTTGACGGCCATGATCTGGTCCTGGAGGTCCTTATCGTCAGCATAGGCGCGAAGATCTCCGATGCGGTGCTCGAAATCGGTCTTCCACTCCTTGCCGATCTTCGCGGAGATGACTCTAGCAAGGCGCGGATTGCTATAAAGCAGCCAGCGGCGATGGGTGACGCCATTGGTCTTGTTGTTGAACTTCTCGGGATAGAGCTTATAGAAGGCGGCGAAGGTGTAATCCTTGAGGATCTGGGTATGGATCTTCGCGACGCCATTGACGGAGAAGCCGGCGTAGATCGCCATGTTGGTCATGTGGATCTGGCCGTCTTTGATGATCTGCATCTCGTAACGATCGACTTGGCTTACGCCGCGCTCGGTGAGGAAGATGTTGAAGCGGCGATTGATCTCCTCGATGATCATGTAGACGCGCGGGGCGAGCTGCCTCACGTATTGGACCGGCCACTTCTCTAGCGCTTCCGGCATGACGGTATGGTTGGTGTAGGCAAAGCAGCCCTGCACCACTTTCCACGCTTCGTCCCAGCCCATGTTGTATTCGTCCATCGCTAGGCGCATGAGCTCGGGGATCGCGAGGATCGGGTGGGTGTCGTTCAGCTGGAAGACGTAGGCCTCGGGGAGGTCGGCGAGGGTGCCATGGCGGCGATAATGGCCGCGGAGGGCGCTTTGAAGTCCGGCCGAGACGAGGAAGTACTGCTGGCGGAGCCTAAGCATCCTGCCGTGCTCTGTGGAATCGTCAGGATAAAGGCCATGGCAAAGCTCTTTGAGGGTGGTCAGGTATTCCTCGAAGTTCTGGTTGGTCGGGAGGTTATTCTCGCTAGGCTCAGCCGACCAAAGCCTAAGGGTGTTCGCAACCCCGTTCTTGTAGCCCGGGATCGAGACATCGTACGGGACGGCGCGCACATGGGTCGCGTTGACCGTGCGAAGGCCATATTCGCCATTGGGCTTAAGGAAGGTCTCGGCGTCGCCATAGAACTGGACCTCGACCGCGTGCTTGGGCTTCCTGACTTCGAAGACGAAGCCGTTGGAGAGCCACTGGTCAGGGAGCTCGACCTGTTGGCCGTTCACGAATTTCTGGCGGAAGAAGCCATATTCGTAACGGATCGTGTTGCCGATTCCAGGATACCCCAAAGAGGCGATCGAATCGAGGAAGCAGGCGGCAAGGCGGCCTAGGCCTCCATTGCCAAGTCCGGCATCGGATTCGACCTCTTCGAGCTCATGGATGTCGATGTCTAGCTCGGCTAAGCCCTCTTTGGCGATCTTGTAGACGCCGAGGTTCATGAGGTTCGAGGTGAGAAGCCTTCCCATCAGGAACTCCATGGAGAAATAGATGAGCTGCTTGTCGTTGTTGCCGAGGATGTGCTCACGGCAATCGCGCCACATGTAGCCCGCATAGTCGCGGACCATCTCGCCGAGGATGTCGTAGCGTTCGGTGATGTGCGAATCCTCGACCGTGCGGCCGTATTTCTCTTCGAGGCGGCGCTCGAAGGTCTGCTTGAAATCTAATTTGTTCTGAAACATTTGATGTGGTCCTTATCGTAACGAATCGTGGTTATTTCTTTTTGGCGCGGGGCTTTTTCGCCTTGGGCGCTTGAGCAACAGGCTCTGGCGTCCTCAAGCGGAAGAAGCAAGCGGCGAAGCTCCCGAGCTTGATGGTGATGTGGAATGGCCTGCCCTCGCTTCCGCCAGGATAGGCGCGGCATTCTAGGCCGTTGTACTGGTTCCACCCGCCATAGACGTCTTTGTCGGAGTTGAAGATCTCATCGTAGATGCCGTCTTGGAAGCAGCCGACGTCATAGTACTCATAGTAATTCGGCGTCATGTTGAAGACGCAGAGGATGCTCTCTCCGCCGGCGGTGCGCTGGAAGGCATAGACGGATTGGTCGGCATTGTCGACCATCGCCCAGGCGAAGCGTTCTGGGTTGTACTCATCCTGATTGAAGGCCGGATGGGACTTATAGATGAGGTTCAGGTCGCGGCATAGCCTCTTCATGGAATCGTGGATCGGGAAGGAGAGGAGGTTCCAAGGCAAGGAACGCTGCTCGTTCCATTCGTCGAAGCTCGCAAGCTCGTTGCCCATGAAGTTCAGCTTCTTGCCAGGGTGGGCGTATTGATAGGCGTAGAGGTTGCGCGTAAGCGCGAATTTCTGCTCATATCCGCCCCACATCTTGTTGATGATCGTGCCCTTGCCGTGGACGACCTCGTCGTGGCTAAGAGGCAAGAGGAAGTTCTCGGAGAAGAAATAGGCCATCGAGAAGGTGAGCTTGTGGTGCTCGTACTTCTTGTAGATCGGGTCTTTGGCGTAGTACTTGAGGGTGTCGTTCATCCAGCCGAGATCCCACTTGTAGTCGAATCCGAGGCCGCCGTATTCGGTCGGGGTCGTGACTTTGGTGAAGTCGGTCGAATCCTCGGCGATCATCATGACGGTCGGATGGGCGATGTGGATCTTGCCGTTCAGCCTCTTGATGAACTCGGTCGCGCCGGTGTTCTCGCCATTGGCCTTGTTGCCATCCCAATAGACGATGTTGCTGACCGCGTCGCAGCGGATGCCATCGAAGTGGAAGTATTCGATGAAATAGTTCATCGCCGACATCAGGAAGCTCCTGACCGGATCCTTCCCAAGGTCGAACTGGGCCGATCCCCAAGGCGACAAAGTATGCGCGGGATCGGAATATTCATAGAGGCAGGAGCCATCGAATTCGCGAAGCGCGTAGGAATCGTTCGCGAAGTGGACGGGCGCGAAGTCGAGGATGACGCCGAAGCCAGCCTGATGGAGGCGATCGACGAAGCTCATGAGCTGCTTCGGGTTGCCATAACGGCTATCGACGGAATAGAAGCCCGTCGCCTGATATCCCCAAGAGCCGTCGAATGGATACTGGGTGATCGGCATGATCTCGACGTGGGTGTATCCCATCTCCTGGAGATAGGGGATCAAATAGTCCGCCACTTCTTCATAGGAGGGGTAACGGTCGAAGATCTTGCCCTTCCAGCTGCCGAGGTGGATCTCATAGATCGACATCGCGCGGTCGAAGTTCCTGCTGCGCGTCTTAAGCCACTCGTCGTCATGCCAGATGAAGCCCTCGATATCGAAGGTGCGGGAGCAGCTATTCGGACGGAGCTCGGAATAGAACGCGACGGGGTCGGCTTTATCGACCCATTCGCCCTTCGCGTTGCGGAAATGGTATTTATAGGATTGATAATCGACTAGGCCGGGGATGAAGAGTTCCCAAACGCCCGAATCGTCGATCTTGCTCATCTTGTGGACGCGGACGTCCCAGCCGTTGAACTCGCCGATGACGGAAACATCATCCGCCAAAGGCGCGTAGAGCCTGAACATGACGCCGCGCTCGCCGTTTTGGGTAACGAAATGCGCACCGAAATAACGGAAGGCATCGATCGTCTGACCCATCAGATAATCATAAAGGATTCCATATGCCATATTATTTTTTTACCTCTTGATGGGGGTATTATATACCCCGTTTCGCTTTCACAGGTACAATTTTCGTCTTTTTTGGGCAATCGCAGCCGAAATCCTTGTGGTGCACAACCTACCATTCTTCGTTCGCCCTCCCGCTACCGCCGCGCAATATGACCTTTTCGATTGACTAAATTGAATTTGATTAAGCGGTTTAATCAATCGTTTTGTTTTCCAAGATGCACTACTCGTTGTCTCATGGCGAAGTATACGATTGCGGCCCAGTTTAAAAGGGACGTGTCACCGAAATTAATTGAGTAAGCGGTTTAATTATTCACGCCCTATGATCTTAAGGAGTTTAACTAATCAATTATCTAGCCGCTAATTCAAATTTTTATTGACATAATAGAAGAATAAAATTGTAACTCGTTTTCTGAGGTGAATAACGCACTTTGGTATGCGCGCGCATACTTTTTTGAAGCAACTCGACGGAAGCAATGGTACAATTTGCCCGTATTAGATAAAGAGGTAAATATCATGTACAAAGTCATGGCCGTCAACTGCGGCTCCAGTTCGCTCAAATACAAGCTCTACGAAATGCCTGAGGAGAAAGTTCTTTGCTCCGGCCTCGCCGAAAGAATCGGACACGAGGATGGCATCTTCAAAATCAAATACGATGGCAAGGAAGACAAGAGGGTCCTCCCCATCATGGACCACGCCGTCGCCGTCCAGCTCGTTCTCGAAGCCCTCACCAAATTCGGAATCGTCAAATCCCTTGACGAGATCAAGTGCGTCGGCCACCGCGTCGTTCAGGGTGGCAAATACTTCAGCCACTCCGTCGATTTCGACGATGAGTCCGAGAAAATCATCGCTAAGCTCATCCCGCTCGATCCCCTGCATGCCCCCGCTCATTTGACTGGCTACCACGCCTTCAAAGACGCCCTTCCTAACGTCCCCGCGATCGCCGTGTTCGACACCGCCTTCCATCAGACCATGGAAGAGGAGGATTACCTCTTCCCGATCCCCTATGAATGGAGCATCAAGTACGATTGCCGCCGCTATGGCGCCCACGGCACCTCGCACCAATACCTCGTCAACAAGGCGATCAAAGACTACTTCGGCGGCAAAAAGGATACCCGCATCATCACTTGCCACATCGGCAGCGGCGCCTCTTTGGCGGCGATCCGTGATGGCAAATGCGTTGCCACCACGATGGGTCTTACCCCGCTCGGCGGAGTCATGATGGGCACCCGCACCGGCGACATGGATCCTTCCGTCATGGATTACCTTGCCACCTGCACTGGCAAAGACGTTCACGAGCTCTATGACATCTTCAACAAAAAGAGCGGCCTGCTCGGCGTTTCTGGCATCTCCAACGATACCCGCGACATCGAAGCCGCCGCGCTTGAAGGCAATGAGCGCGCCATCCTCACCTCGAAGCTATTCGCCCGCAGGGTCGCCGACTTCATCGGCTCCTACTTCGTCCGTCTCGGCGGCGCGGATATGATGATCTTCTCCGCCGGCATCGGCGAGAACAGCCCCTACTACCGCGAACTCATCCTCAAAGACGTCGAAGAAGCCCTCGGCCTCAAGATCGACTACGAGCTGAACAAGACCGTCTTTGGCGGCAAGGAAGCCGTCATCTCCAAAGAAGGCTCCTCGATGCAGGTCGTCGTCATCCCGACTGACGAAGAGGTCATGATCGCCCGCGACTGCTACAAGAGGATCGCTGGATGAAAGAGAAGCTCCCCAAAGAGATAACCGAGTACGCAAAGCCGTACCTAAAAGAATATCGCAAAATATATAAGGCGATAGAAAGATATGACCGTATCTGCGTTTTCCGTCACATGAAACCTGACTTTGATGCGATGGGAACCCAGATGGGCGTGTATCAGTTCATCAAAGACAACTTCCCCGAGAAGGAAGTCCATTTCGTCGGCGATAACCACGTCTCCTTCACCCCGCGGCTATTCCCCGAAACCGAATCGCTCAACAACGAATGGTTCAAAGGCGGCAACTTCCTCGCCATCGTCGTTGACGTCGGCGACCATGAGCGCATTGCCGACCCGCGCTACAAGCACGCCAAATACAAGATCAAAATCGACCACCACCCCTGCAAAGCCGAAATCGCCCCACGGGCCACGGTCTGCGACAAAGAGGCGGCGGCCGCTGGCGAAATCGTCGCGAACATCCTTCTGAATTGGAAGGGCAAAACCCTTTCCAAGGAAGCCGCGAGATGGCTCTACATCGCGATCGTCGGCGACTCTGGCAGGTTCATGTTCGGCAGCACAAGCGTCCATACCTTCGCCGTCGCCGAGGAGCTTCTCCGCACTGGATTCGACCTCAGGGAAACCTATCTCACGATGTATGAGAAAACCGTCGATAGCCTGAAGTCCCAGGCCTATGTCCTAAGCCACTTCCAAGTCTCGCCGCATGGCGTTGCCTATTACATCCTTCCGAAAAACGTCCAGGACGAGCTCAAAATCACCTCGGAGCAAGGCAAGGAGAACGTCAACATGTTCTCTAACATCGCCGGGATCAACGTCTGGTGCTCCATCACCGAGGATTGCAACCCCAAGGACTACTGCTGGAGGATCTCGATCCGCTCCAAAAAGGAAGACATCTCCCCGATCGCCTTCAAATGGGGCGGAGGAGGACACGCCCAGGCTAGCGGCGCAAAGATCGCTAACCTAGACGAGCTAGACGCCTTCATCAAGGATCTTGACGATTTGTTCGCTTAATCAATAAGATCAGGCACCCATAAACGCAGAACGCCATCCCCTCGTAACGGAATGGCGTTTTTGCGTTTGCAAAGAGCTTCAATTCAGTGCGCGCAGGTCAATTATTCCCAAGCGCCTCAGAAAAGGTAAGGAGGAATCAAGATGCGGCTTTCCGCAATCTAGTTAGCGCATCACGAATTCTTCTCCAATTCTAGCGAAGCGGCCCAGAACATCGTGAGAAACTCTCGATTTCCGCATGCGTCTTCGATGCTTTTCAAATAAGGCTTTCTGGCCTCAATCACGATAGAATGCCCGTCCGAGTACTTTATGGCCAGCGTCGTGAAAATACCCGCTTTCTTAGGAAGAACGGAAACCGCATCTTCCCATCGGAACACTTTATTCCTCTTGCGTATCCCTTCCTTGGACAATGTCAACGGAGCGTTCCAAAGGAGGGCGTTAAACAAAGCTAGGAGCATCGTCTGAGTTGCAACTATCGCCCCTATGACGATGGCAGCTGGCATCCCCATATTTCCCGATTGGATCAAAAAATATACGAGGACGAATAAGAGCGTGAAGACTAGCAGCGACATGACAATCTGGTAGCACAGCCACGTTAGCAACGGCAAACGGATTTTTCGGGTCATATTTTCGACTCCTTCCTATGCAATTCACGGGGTTTGGCTTGGTGCCATGGCCAAGACACTCAATAATTGGTATCGGCTGTCTTCGAAACGTTGTCGAGCTTTTGAATCAATTCTGCGAATCGCTTCGTCTTCCCGAAAGCCGGCAATCGATCCTTAGATAACCTATCAGCGAAAGGATGTAGTGCTAATATGCGCATTATCTAAGGTCCATATTTCTGGACGCGCCTCAGGTATTCTTTTCTTGCCCAGAGTTTGGAAAAAACAAGCCAAGTTATTGCTGAAAAATATAGCGGCGTGGCAATCGCCCAAAGCACCCACGCATCGACGTCATTCACGAACTGCCACACGCCGACGATCAGCCCGAATATCCCCGCTTCGATAAGGAATGCCCCAAGCAAGAACCAAAGCACCTGCGGGTGGGTGTGCTGATCGGCGACAATCTCGTATCCGTAACGGCGTTTATTGCTGATGAAGCCAAGCCATTTTGGATATCTGATGCGCCTCCAGCCTTTGATGTGCCCGATGAGAGTGAGGTCCACGGCAGTCGTGCCGGCGACACCTCCCCAGACAACGGCGAACATTTGAATGAGCATGAGACCCCAGTATTTTATAAGTACCTCCGCAAGCATGGCCACCTCCTTTCAAATGAATCTGGCCCTGAAACAGGTGGAAGCGGGAAGCAATCGAAAATTTCACCGATTCCTCCTTCCGCCACAGAGAAGCCAATACCCCACGCAATTGAAGACACGACCCCCTCCCCAAAAAGGCTTCCAAATCCTCCGAGGAGAAAAGTAACCCATCCCCTCTCGTCAGTCCATTGGTCGCCTTCGACCGCCGCTTCGATACGGGCAAAAGCCACAGATGTTAAGCCGTTGACCATGACTTTGATAGCCATACCGGAAAACACGGAAGCGCCCATAGCCGAAAGCAAAGAAGAAACTCCCATATCGACGACACCGCTCACCGCGCCTCCCGCTGTCCCCCAAAAAAAGCCCGCAGCAGCATTCCCCCAATCAAAGGAGAAGCCATTTGAAAAATCTGCACCTCCAAAAAAGGTCCCAGAAGCAGCTCCAATTCCAGCGCCAGCGAGCACTGGCCAAGCCGCGCCTCCCGTTGCAATTGTAAGAGCAATCGCTCCTGCGATTATCAGGCCGCCACCTAACCAATATAGCCATTCTGGCGCATTACCCGTTGGATCAGTATAGGACAATGGGTCATTGAAGCAATAGCAGTACGGGTTCAGCCCATGGCGCACCCTCGGGTCCAGATACTCCGGGTAGTCCGGCGTCATAAGCCTCATGATGGACGGGTCGTAGACCCTAGCACCCATCTGGTACACACCGAGCGTTCTGTAGTAGCGCATCCCCCTGTAGCGGAACGGGTTCACGTTGCCCAGGGAGCGCATGTCGGTGTCGACGGTGCCATCGGCTTTCAGGACGAACGTCTCCCCGAAAGCCCCGTACGCATAGTGTGCAACCGCCCCCGAAGGCCCGCATATCGACACGACGTCGCCAAAGGAGTTCCTCCTGAAGAAATAGGGCTTGGTGTCGAAAACGAAGCCGGAGACCATCCCGTCTCCCCCGTAGAAGTAGTCCAGCCTTATGTCGGGGAAGCCGGGGGCGGACAGCGTCTCGCTACGGAGTTTCCCGAGCACGTAGCCGAGGGTAAAGGTGCAATTCGACGACTGTTCCTTTGTGAGCAATTCGCCGTCGTAGGTCAGGGCACCCCTCCCCTCGATTCCCAGTATCCGCCATCCAGACCAGGAAACCAACGCGCCCCTCGTCAGGGTCATTCTGCCTGCGGCGTCGTGGGCGAACGTGCGCGTCTGCCCGGCCACGGTCTCGCTCACGAGGAGCCCGTTGGAGTAGCTGCGAGAAATTGTAACTCCGTCCCGAACGATACCTGTTGGGTTTCCCGCAGCATCAAAGGCATAGGATCTGGTGCGAGTCGTCGCGCCGAGTTGGATAGTCTCGCTCACAATCTCCCCGGACGTCGGATCGCGCTCGTAATCGCAGCGAATATGACGCGAGTCGTCCACAATCACATTGACCCTGCCTCCTGCATCCTTGCCATAAGATTCCGTAAAGTAGACGGTCGTCCCCCCGGAATCTCTTGCGCTGAACACCGATTTGCTCGGGATAGTCGTCTCAGCCGAGGGCAACGCCTGCGAATCGTTCTCAAACTCAATGCTCTCGGAGAACAGCAACTGGCCGACCTCGAACGATCTCGTCGGGCTGGATTGGGGGCCGGTCCTGCCAAAGGAGCTTGAGGCCTTCAGCGTTGAGGTGGAGTCAATGGCAAAGTACGTGTCGGTCCGCGTATAGCCCCAGGGGCTGATGTCCGAAACACCATTCGACGTCGATTCCGCCAAAAGCGGCCCGGCGTCCTGAAATCTCGAGAGAGTCGCGAACTCATAGGCAGATCCGTCTCCGGATGATGCGCCATATTCCATCTCCGCAGATGGACAACCCGAACCCTCCGACATCGATGAGGGACGGCCATCCTCCCTGTAAGAGATCGTGATCGAAGTGGAACCGAGACCGACCGTGACCGGCAGATCGCGGTCCCATCCCGAAGTCCCGTATTCCATTTCCACGCAAAGAGAGCCTCCCCTCGAGATCTGTAAGAGCCTTCCTTCTCGGTCAAGCACCCTTGATTCTATGGGGGCAGAGTCGAGTCCTTCGATATCCACGCTGAGTGACCCGGACGAGGAATAATCGTTCGCCCACCTGACACCCCGCTGCCCTTGGCTCTGGCCGAACGAAAAGATCCTCTCAAGCCCTCCAGAGGCGAGGATTGACTCGCGGCATTCGAACGAGAAAACCCCAGCGTCATTGACGGAAACCGACGCGACGCGTTTCTCGGCATCCGACGAATCGACGGCAAAGCGGTTGCAAACTTGATCAAACTGCGCGCCTTTCCCCCACGTTATGCCGGTCAGCTCCTGGCCCTCATAATCTACGCTCGAAGGAAAAAGAGGCGAAAAACCATTGGCCACAACAGACGCGAGCCTTCCCGAGGAGGAATAATAATAGCGCTCCGCGGAGTGCGGAAAGCCCTGGGAACGCAGCTCGGAGGCGAGGTTGCCGTCCGCGCCGTAGCTCCGACGCCAGATGACGGCGTTCGTCGGGGCCGGGGTCGGGCCGCCGTGCGAGAACGGGACCGCCTTGCGCCTAAGCTCATCAGGCCTCCCAAGAGAATCGTACAGGACGGTCCTCTCACCCGCTTGATTCGACGCGGCGACTTCCTTCAACCAGGGGTCGAAGAACAGGAACGACGAATCCTCCCGCGCCGTCTGCCCATTCGAAAGGCAAAGCACCGTTCTGGATTCTTCGACATATCCGCCCGAGAGGTCCGAGCTTTTGCGCCCGAATGTTCGCACGCTCCTCGACGCCCGCCAATAGGGGACGGACTCCGCCGGCTGCCAGACGTAGCCTTCGCGCACGCACATCGCCCGAAGCATACGGATTGGGATCTGAGGGGGAGCTCCAAAAAGGTCCGACACTTCCAGGGACTCCCCCGCGATGGCGCCGTCGGCGGTCAGGAGGATGCAATCGTCCCCCTGCAGGGCGTTCGACAGCAACGCGGAGGCGGTGAGAAGCCTGTGCGTGGAATCGACGAAGTACGAATGGCCCTGCTGCCCCCCAGATTGCCAGAACACCCTGAGGTCGTTGGCCATCGCGAGGGATGGGGAGTTTGATCCGGGTGCGGAGTCATCCCACCCCGCCCTCTCGAAGCCGGATTGCGAAAAGCGGATGCAGATCCCGTCCGCCTCGACCACGCAGTTCGGGACAGGACAGATCAGTGTGATAGACCTCACAAGCCCGACGGCCGCGTCCGGAATCGGGAGGAACCACGGGACCCATCCCGGGCCGATAGCGAAAGCATATCTCGTCGCAAGCACCCCGTCAGACCCGCAAAGCTGCGCGATGAGGTAGGGCGCGGGGGACAGACGGGACCAAGCGGACTGCGACCTTAGTTTCATAAAAAGAAAGGATCCGGGCGGAATCTGCGCGCCGTTCTCCACGTCGATGCTCACATAATTGCCGGAGTAGACATCGGCATCGCCACCCTCCCATGCCTCGGAGGAGCCTTCCGCGGGCATTTCCGCACGGATAGCTTCAGCAAGCGAGTATCCTACCGAATCTATGCACGAGCCCGCGTCGTCGAGGGAGTATTCCGCCACGCACTCGCAGGAGTCGTCGAAGTAGTAGCCCCGCCGGGTCGCGGCGGCTTGAAGGCCGAAGGGCCTGGTTTCCGCCACGACATAAGGTCCGCAGTACGAGAAATGGGTCTCCGACTCGAGCCCGGACGGCCTGGAGAACGCCGCGGTCTCAATCCTGCTCAGGGAGTCCCTCGACAGGGCGAGGACGTGGCCGCGATAGGAGACGGACGAGACGACAAAGAAGAAGAGGGTGGAAAGGCCTCCCGAGGCGGCGTAGGCAATCGAGGCGGCCGTTCCGTCCGGATACGCAATGGACGCGACCTCCTTCAGGCCGGTCCCGAACGAGACGGTGGACACCGACCAATCCCCGCCAGAGCGGCGCGATATAGTCGCGACACCGGACGAATAGACGACAGATATCCAGTCCTTCGTTCCGGTGTAGACCCTCACCGGCAGGCCATTCGAGTACTCTATCTGATATTGGCTCGACGACGCCCCGTTTAGTGGTTTCGAAACCTTCACCCCACGGCCATCGGCGTCGAAGTCGATCCTTTCGAGCGTCGGCCATAGCAGGAACCTGCCCGTGCCGTCATCGACGAGCACGGCACCGGTCCTGGCGGTATCATAGTAAACAGTCTTGCCCGACAGCCCCTGCACGCCTGCGGGTCGGAACTCCCTCGCGAAGCCGTCACCGTCGAAATACAGGTATCCATCCCCGCACGGGACGATGTCGTGCTCGAACGAGAACCTCCAGTGCTTGCCCAAGGGCCCGGACGGAATCAGGGCGCCACCCCGGCTCGTTGGCGATCGGTGCGAAACGGCGCATGTGACCGCGACCGAGGCATCGCCCTCAACGAACAGTGGGAAGCGCAGGGACAGCGTCCCGTCGGGCAGGTCGACGGAGGCCGCCCAAGCCGCGGACGGCAGTTTCACGGAGGCCGGGCGCTCCAGCCCGAGCCTCGCCCCGTCGTTCCACCTCAGCCCGCGCTGCCTGAGGTCGCAGGAAACAGCCGACACCGCCCCCGACCCGGAGGACGCCTCTATCACGAAATAATGGGTCCGGACGTAATCAGGGAAGACCGCCCTCGTTGCCTCGGCGGACACGAGGCCGATAGCGCCGTCAGGGTCTTGGCGCATCGGGCCCAGCAGCGCGCCGATCGCCATGGACGCCGTGCTCCTCCGCAATTCGCACGCGAAGCCGGACCCGCTGGCCAGGCATCGGATCCAGGCCGCCTGGACGGGCGGGTTCGATAGCCCCGCCGTGACTTGGACGGTCACGAAGACATAGTGACCCGAATCGACGAGAAGGGGCGACGCGGAGACGCTTTGGGTGATGCGGTCGACGCAAACGGCGGTCACGGAGATTTCCGTGGTGGGGAGAATTGTATCAGGCATGTTCAGGATCCTTTCGTTTGGTTCAGTTTACATCTAGGACGCCTTTGGTCAAGGGCCGAAACCATATTTTTTACGAGTGGAAACCCAACAACGATCGGTAATCCCGGCGAACTCGAAGCCTTGATCAACAATCTCGGCAATCCGCTCGACTAAATAAGCCGGCGTTCAAAAACGTTTGCAATAATCAGGCCCATTTCGATATCTTTAATCTCAAATCAGGCGTCTTTTCTTGCATCTTGCCAACAGCCATCGTTAAGAACCGAGCACCCCTAATATACCAATTTTTCTTCTTTGTCGTCCAAAACTGCATTCAAAGCCATTGCCGGGAATGTGATGGGCCCAAGTTCTGCGCCGGCCCCACGAGGTTGCGTTGCGCGTGCGTCAATCCGGAGAAGCCTTCCAATCGAGAGCCCCAAGGGGCGCTGATAGCAAAACGGAAGCCATTTGCGGGCAACCGCATAGTTCAGCAACCTGAGAAAACACTGAAAATCCATATTTTGCGTTGCAAAATTGCTCCCGCGCGCATATCGGGTATAATTACCTAAGTTTTACAGAATGGTAGACTCTTATTTATATTTAGATAAATAAACCATTAAAAAAAATAGACCAAATGCATTCTGCGTCAAAAAGTGGCCACCGTTGCGGAAATCGGCGGCCACTCGGCGTTTGCTTTCGGCCAGGCTTCTAGCCGTCTTTTT
>CACYCS010000135.1 GCA_902773005.1 uncultured Erysipelotrichaceae bacterium | reverse complement strand
TTTTATTTTACCCACGCGGGCGGAATTGCAATAGGCAATCCGTTTTGGGAGTGGCAAAAACTGCCACTCATCGGACTTTTTTCGGATTTTTGGTGCTTGCTCTGGCGGTTTTAGGGTGCTATCGTTACAAAAACGGACCGAGCAATGCACCATTCACTTACGCTGCGAATCGTTTGGCTTATGGCCTCGTTTTAATTTTGGCAAAATACTGAAAACAGGGGGGAACATATGGCAGAAGGATATATTGACCTTTCGGGCATTTACCGCGCAATCGATAGCCTCGAAAGTCACGTCCAATCGTCGATCAAGACCGTTAACGGAAACATCGGCGTCATCGACAAAAAGATTGCGAGTCTCGGCGATTACGTCGAGAAAAATTTGAAGGTTATCTTCAATCGCTTGCTCGAAATGGATCGCAAGCAGGCACTCGACAGTGCGCTTCAGCGCGCCTTGACCGAAATCGTCCGCGTAAGGCAGGAACTCGAGCAGAGGTTCCACAACCAGAAGAAGGTTCGCGAATCGATGATTGGCATCCTGCATGCTACTGATCTCGCGCTTATCCGCCGCAATACGATCTCAACCATCAGCGAAGAGCTCATGGTCGCGACCCCGAAATATTGGCTTGCTCCAGCTCTTGTTGCCATCGCTGGATGGATTTCCAACGATATGGATCTTGCCAAAAGAGCGCTTCAGGAAGCGTTCCGCCGCGATGATGAGCATACTGCGCTTCTTATGGCGTTATTGACTCGCCGCGTCAATTATTCGAGAGCGCGTGCCGGCATGGAAATGAAGGACACCGCCTTCGGATGGCTCCAGTACTATTTCTCGAAGCAGAATCCGTTCAAAATGCGCCACTCGATCGTCACTTTCGTCGATTGCTATGTTAACGGCGTATTCGGCGCTGACGTCGATGGGATTTGCCAAGCCCAAATCGATAGCTGGATGAACACTCTCCGCACCGAGGACCCCGATTTTGCCGAGAAGCAGAAGAACTATTGGCGCACTTACTTCAAAGGATTCTGCCACGCCGCCGTCGGCGATGGCCCGAAAGCTCTCGAAACGCTGTCCGGACAATACCATCAGGTCATGGATTATGCGACCCGCGTCGATGCGATCACCCGCAAAGGCGGTATCCAGACGAAGGTCGATGACATCCTCCAAGCCGACATCGACTACCAATTCCTAATCCAGCAGATCGACATCCAACTCGTCCGCCTCGTCAATGGCTTCGACGCCGATGAAAACGACCTTAGGAAAGAAGAGGAATACCTGAACTATGTCAAGTTCTTCAAAGGCGATGAGGATAAAGCCAAAGCCTTGATGAACGCGATTGAGCAGAAAACCGCTGACGAAGAGGTTGATTTCGCCAAGAGGCTCAGCGTCTCCATCACCTCCGAGTCCGAAAAAGTCTCTCCGAATGAGCGCAAGACGGCCCTGTTCCTATTGCGCGAATACGTGGAAGACGCATTCGAAGAATTCGTCAAAGAGGCGAAGGACGCTTTCCCCGAAACCGTTCAGCTGAAGTTCGAGGAAAAAGGACAAGGCGGACGGAAGTTCGTTTGGTCCGGCGCGACGGAAAATGGCGATAACGCCGAAGATCTTGCCCGTGAGATTCAAGCGAAATACGAAGACGAGAAGAACAAGGCGCTAACCGATGTCAGCGACGAAGCCGCCAACAAGATGATCAAGAGCGGAACGATCATGGCCGTGACTTTGTTCTGGCTGCTCCTTATCCCGCTATTCATCGGACTCAAGAAGAGAAAACAAGGTAAGGCGTTGCTCCAAGCCAATGCGAAGAAGAGAAGTGATATCGCTGCTTACTATGACGCCCAGTGCGCGAATCATATCCGCGACGTCAAGACGGCCGCGACTTATGTTGGAACGGCTAGGGAAGTCGTCAATGAATTCGAGCACACTGTCTACGTTGATGGCCTATTTGCCCATATGCCTGCCCCAGAAGAAGCCGAGATTCACGAAGAAGCAGTGGCTGAGGAGAGCGAAGCTGAGCTTCACGCTGCCGAGGAGGAAGTTCCGGAAGAAACCGAGGTGCTAGAAGAAGAAACTGTCGAAGCAGCCGAAATTTCTGAAGAAGAAATCCCCGAAACCGACGTCCCGGCCGAAGAAGAAGCCCCCGAAGAAGAGAAAGCTTCCGAAGAGGAGCCTGCTGCGGAAGAAGAACTACCCGAAGACGACCCCGCCGAGACGGACGAAGATAAGTCTGAAGGCAAGTAAGCAAGGAGAACCACAATGCCTGATAAGAAAAACGATTATTCCCAAGATGCCGAGTTCAACCAGGAACTCGAGGAGAGGATCAATGACCTCTTCGGCCTTGAGACCCTTCCGGAAGTCACTTCCGACCTTGCGAAAGGATTCCCTGATTGGGATCTTGACATCAGCATGATCGAAGTCGACTCCGAGCAATAATTCCAATCCGTATAAAAAAGCAGGATGCGCCTACCAAAAGTAAGACGTCATCCTGCTTTTCTTATTCATCAACCTTCAATAGCCTCTTAAGGAAATAGGCTAAAAGGTCAATCAATAGGATCAACACGATCGCGACGAACGCGATTGCGAATATCGGGGTCAAGTCGCTTGGATCGCCGTTGCGGTAGACGGTGATGAGGTTCCCTAAGCCGTAATTCGTGCTTCCCGTGATGATCTCGGCCATGATCGAGGTCTTAAACGATAAAGCGAAGCTAGAAGCCACGCCCACAAGCACATAAGGCGCCGCGAGAGGGATATGAATCGTGAACAAGGGATAGAAGAACCCGCCACGGTCCACTTTGATAGCGTCATTGATCTCGGAAGGAATGCTATTGATTCCTCCGACGACCGCGTCATAAAGAATCGGGAAGGCGAGGATGACCACGATGTAGATCGGGGCCTTGCTTGAGCCGCTTAAGACCAAGAAAAGGAATACAAACGCAGCGGTGGGCGCGCTTTTGAAGACGATGATAAGGGGTTTCAGGAAGATCTGTAACGGCTTTAAGGCACCGGCAAGCGACCCAAGCAGGAGCGCGCCGCCAAAAGCGATCGCAAACCCCTCAAGGGTCCTTAATAGCGTCCAGCCGATGCATTTGTAGATGTAGGAGCCAGAAAGAAGCTCGCCGAGCTTGGAAAATGTCGATATGGGCGAAGGGAAAACGAGATTGCCTTGGCCTTGGCTGAGCGAGATCACAAACCATAAGGCGAAGACGAACGCGATCCCAAGGGTATAAAGAAGCGGGTATGCGTATGGTTTAGTAATAAACTTCCGCACCGATTTCCTCCATGCCGAATATCTTCATGAAATTCTCGATGGCGCCTTTGTTGTCTTTTGCCTTGGCGTATCCTAGGCCCATGCGGTTGCTATTGGATGCCATGGTTTTCAAAACGGCGGCAGAGGCGGAGAATTTCGAGGATACGACCTCAGCTTCCACGCCCTCGAGATAGGTATCGAGAATGGCGGGGGTAGCGAGGAATTCGCTTACGGCCGCCTCGATGCTAGAAAGATAGGCGTCGACGCTTGCTTTGTCGGCGGAATTCGATACGAATACCGAGGCCTGCGTGACTTTTAGCCCATTGGATTTATTGGCGAATTCCGCCTGAAGGTCCGCGTATTGGGATGCGTTGGCGTTCTTACTAAGCGCAGTGGTTAGGGCAGGCTCAGCGAGGAGGACGTAGTCCGCAGCCGCGTTGTCGTTGCTCGAATCGACGCCGGAGATCAAGACTTTGGCGGCATCGCTTGCAGCGTTCACGTAATGGACATTCGTAAGTCCAAGGGATCCGTAGACGTAATTGAATAGCTTATCGGGGACGTTGTTCTGCTGGAAAAGCACGACGTAATCGTCACCGTTCATGGTTCCGTCGCTATCATGTCCTGTCGCGGAGACATAGAAATTGCCGAAGGTCAAGGTCGCGGCGATTTTGTATGGGGCCGACTTCTTGACGATTGCGTTAAGCCCGGCGTTAGTGGGGGCGACGACGATGTCTTTGCCGCTATTCTCGGAGAGATAGCCGACGACGTTGCTCGCGTTGGAATTGATTTCAAGCGCTTCCTCGCTGTCTTTGATGTGCTGATAGAAGGCAACGGCAGGGGCTCCGGAAGGGCATGCAACCTTCAAATTCGCGACAGGGGTCGCTTCTTCGCTGCTTTCGGCAGGCTCTTCGACGCTATTTGAAACCTCCGGCGCGTCGATGCTAGATGCGACATTCGAATCGGCACTAAGAGATTGCTGGGTTTGGCTGGATGCGGTCGTTTGCGCGCCACATGCGGCTAGGGCTAGCAGCCCGGGAAGGATGGTTAGATATGCTTTTTTCATTCGTGGAATTACCTCGCTTGAATATGATACTCATATTAATTACAATGAATCGTGATTCAAATCACGCATTATGAAATTATTGGATTGCTTGCCAGAAAAAGAAAAAAAGTCGATGCCCGTTAAGAAATTCGGTAGGGGAGAAAACCTTTTTCACGAAGACGAGGTGTGCAAAGGGATAGGAATCCTCGTTTCGGGGCGAGTGAAAATCGTTTCATATAGCTTTTCTGGTGGAGAAATCGTCTATAAAAGGCTTAGCGAGGGCGAAATGTTCGGAGCCAATTTGGTTTTTTCGAGCGAGAAACGCTATCGCGGAAGCGTGGTGGGGGAGAGCAGGGGATCCTTATTATATATAGGGAAAGAGGATCTAGTCCGACTGATGCAGACGAACCGCGACTTCTTATTGCGGTTTTTGGAGATGCAGTCTGACTTCGGCAAAGAACTCAATCTGCAAAACAAGATCCTAGCATTCAATTCGGCCGACGAAAGGCTTGCCTACTACCTTCATGCAAACGAGGAACGAATTGAGATAGAGTCCATTGCTGCGCTAGCACGGAAACTCGGCCTAGAAAGAGAGACTTTATCACGCTTAATTCACGCGTGGCAAAAAGAAGGAAAAATCACATTCCTCGATGGAGTGATTCAATCCGTTCGATAACGGAATTTCTATTTTTTCTCAAGGATAATAAAGCCTTTAAGCTGAGCGGTTTTGGCTTATGGCAAAGTGACTCCATGTTTTGATGACTTTATGAAATCGGTTTCGAATGAAAACCGAGAAATCCAAGAATTTATTAAAAGTAATAAATTAGTAGAAAATAAGTTGAATGGAACTTTATCCTGAATTGCGAGGTCGTGGGACAATCGTTAATATCCACCATTCAATATTCATCACTCACGGTCTATATTATTTTAAATTACTTAACATAAAGGACATTATGAGAAGTTGAATAGTTTTAAAGAAAACGCGGAATTTGACTCATTCCGCGTATTTATGTTTTTGATTAGATTATCGTTTGGGAATTCGAATCACCGAATTTCACGCAACTTAAGCAAGTTTCCGATGCTTCGAGTTGAATTCCTTAAGGAGATTCTCCAGATCGATTTCCCTACGATTGACATCAAGGAACAAATGGACTAGAACCTCGCCGGCCATGACGATCATCCAGCCAGAATCGGGTTCGCCTTCCTTGGCGGACACTTGGAAACCAGCCTTCTCAAACGCCTCGTCTAGAATGTCAGCCATCGCTCCAAGTGCCCTAGTGTTGGAGCAAGTCGCGATGACGTAGTAGCTCACGAACGGCGAATGTGCGGAGACATCCACCACTTTGATGTCTTCCGCCTTGTGTTCGTCCAGCGTTTCGCTTGCTAGTTTAACTTCTTCGATATAGTCCATTGGTTATTTCTCTCCTAAATATAGTTCCATGCACTGTTTGGTAAGCCGATTGTCTATCTCACACCCCTGCTCCTTTAGATAATCTCGATTGGATTGCAGGACCTTCAAGAACCCGACGTAGTAGCTTTTCATGCATTTCTTGATAAGCGGCATCGAATTGTAGCCTCGCGTAGGCTCGATTTTGTCGCTTTCATAGATAATCTTGCCGATCGGCGTCATATGCGCCCTACCGGTCGCATGGTACCTTATTGCGTCCAGGACGGTTTCGTCTTGAATTCCGAATTCGATTTCAGCCAGCTTCGATCCGATGAATTGATGGTAGGTCCAATATGGCATTTCATCGACTATGTCTGGGAAATGTTCCTTCATCATCGCGTTCATCCTGACTTTCGGAAGCCCTTTTGCGCAATCATGGAGCAGCCCCGCGATATAGGCTTTCTGGTAATCGATGACATCGTTTTTCCTCGCGATGGAATAGGCGAGGTTCGCGACGGAAATGCTATGGGCAAGTCGATGGGCGCTCACCATCGTCGCCAGCTTATTGAAATAATAGAGCTTGTGGCTTTCGATGTAGTCTCTTACTGAGATCGGCACGTCTATGCTTCTAAGCGTTCTGATGTCGCTTGAGCTCACATAGCCCGATTTATCGTAAGGCAGGCGCCTCATATTGAATCGGACGAGATTCTCATCCTTGAGCTCGTAGCCGGGTCTAGAGACGTATAGAGGCGTCGCTAGCTTCGCGAGCTCCTCGGGGTCCTTCCATCGGTCGAAGGCGTTCACTTGGTCCGCCCCGATCAGGTAGTAGAGCTTGGCTTTCGGGTGCTTCTTCTTGATTCGGCGCACCGTATCGATGGAATAATTGACTTCCTCGATGCCGTTGATCTCGGTCAAATCGACGGAAAAACCTGGCGATCCGTCTTCTTTTAGGGCCAATCGCAGCATTTTGAGGCGATCTTCCGTCGAAGCGGCAGGCGTTTTCCAGCGTGGGCATTTGGCCGGCACGAAAATGACGTCTGCGTTCAATAAAAGAGAAGCCGCCCTCGCGATTCGCAGATGGGCGTTATGGATTGGGTCGAACGACCCGCCGAATATGACGAGCGACTCCATCAATCTTCCAATACGATGCGAGGATTCTTCTCGCTGCGGCGGTATACGACCAAAACGCGGCCGATGGTCTGCACCACTTCGCAGCCAAGTCGTTTCTCGAGCTGCTCCGTGAGTTCTTCGACCGAGGTCTCGGAATTGTCCAGAATCCCGATTTTGATGAGCTCGTGGGCCTCTAAAGCCTTGTCGATGCTATCGAAGAACGCGTCGTCTGGCGCGCCTTTTCCGAGGAGATGCCTTTTGCTGATCGTGTTGGCCATCGCCCTCAGCTGTCTTTTCTGTTTGCCTTTCATTTCTTGGAAAGCTCCTTTGGGGGAATTTTGGATCTAGTCGTGTAGATCGATACGCCTTTGGGCGCGTAAATGCGGAAGGTTTGCTTGTTCCCGACGAAGGAGAACCAGCCTAAGCCCTCGATCCCGATATCGCGGCCGCCTTCTTCGGTCACCACGACGTCGAACACGTCGAAGTCGTGCGCTTCCTTGGCGCGGTCGGAGATATGCTTGAACGAACCTTTGTAAAGTCCGTCGAAGAACGGGTCTTTTTTGCCGATCAGCCTGAACTTTTTGACTTTCACGGACTTTGGGAAATAGCACGATATCGAAGTCTTCTCGCCCTCCACGAGCTCGATCTTGACGAGCCCGCTGAAGCAGATGGCCTCCTTCTTGGAAATCGTCTGCGGGACGGATTTCAGGGTCTCCTGGGGATAGATCGCCCTCCATTGCTGCGTCGTGAGGACGCCGCAGATGGAATTGTTGAGCGCAAACCCAGGCATCTCGTAGAGGAAGCTCGACGCGTCGAGAGGGATCTGAAGGACGCGGATAGTCGTTCCGGGATAGGTGAGGCTTTGGACTGCGTTATGCGCGCTCGGGTTCGTATATCCACGCAAGAACGCGTTCACGAACTGGCTCTTGCCCGATTGGCTCGGCCCGATAACGTAGACGTCATGGCCTTTCCGCTTCGAAGCGATGACCTCGGCGATGTCGCTAACGTCGACCGTGCTGGAAAGCGAGGTCAGAAGCACGTCTTCCGCGGTCAAGGAAAGCCTTGCGCAACGGAAACGATGTGCGACGTACTCGCGTAGTTTCGCGTCGGATACGCTCTTGGGCAAGAGATCACGCTTATTGGCGATTACGAGCACCGGCAGGTTCTCGATGTATTTGTTGACCTCGGGGCTGAACGAGCTCTCGAAGGAGAAAAGGTCGACCACGTACACGATAAACGCGTCAGATGCCTGCGCGTCCGCGAGCATCGTGAGCTGATCTTTGGTGACTTCGGGCTCGTTTGGTGCGTAATTGAAGCGTTGCTTTTCGAAGCACGCATCGCAAAACAAAGCGAAATGCTCGCCGCTTTGCTCAAGATAGCGCGGGCTGATGTAGCCGGGAAGCTTCGGATCGTCCGTCTGAAGCGGTACGCCGCAGTCGTGACACCTTCTAGTGACATTCAGAATGCTCATAGAAATTCCCTCCAGTCTTTCAATTGGCCTTTCTTGGCCATGCGCTTTCTTTTCGGCCAGTCGAATATTCGATTAAATAGCGTCCAGGGCGGTTCTTTTTTGGAAAGGCGCTCCGTCAGAACGCATCGTACCCCCGCTCCGTTTGCCGCGATGACATCGGTCTGGATTTGGTCCCCGACCATAATCGCTTCGTCGGGATTGATGCCGTGCTGCTCCATCATTTTCTTAAGTCGTCCAGAGAACGGCTTATTCATGAAGCATTCGGCTTTCACCCCCAATAGTTCTGCGTAGCGATGGACTCGCTCGCCGCTATTGTTCGACACGATGATGAGCTGGATCCCCGCTTCGTCGAGCTTCTTCTTCAGCTCGTAGGCATGCGGCTCGGGCTCCTTCACGAAGTTCGGATCGAGCGTGTTGTCTAAGTCGATGAGAATGTATTTGACCCCAAGCTTCTGGAAAAACGCGATATCGATTTCGTAGATGGAGTTTGCATGTGCAAACGGGATTCGGCGGTCTTTCATCGCACTTATCATATACGCAATTCGTGCACGTATCACGCCTTTTGTGCGCGTACGTAAGCAAGCGAATAACATTTTTCTTTCCAGCGCTTCCGCTTCTTCATTTTTGCCGAAATATTGAAAAAAGCCACATGTAGTGGCTTTTATTTAATACTGGCAAACTACTAATTTTAGACTAGTTATTTACAAGTCAATTTCGTGGTTCGTTCTTTAGAAATCATCGTCTCCGAAGATCGAGATTTGCTCGAATTTCGTGGCAACGGGTTGATCGTCAGACTGCAAGGAAGCGTCGTGGACGAACTCTCCTTCGAGGCGCTCCGAGGCGGGTGAACCCTCGCTGGGCTCAATACCTTCCTCCCCTACTTCTAGAGGCTGTTCACCTTCGGGAATCTCGGAGACGGGAGGAGCATAGCTCTTGATTTCGTTGGTGATGACTTCGTCTGAGGCCTTGTGAACGAACGCGATGCGCTCGTTCTTCGGGAAGTTATCTTCCCTCTTGGCGTATTTGTCCATCGGGGTCAATAGGAAGTCTTCCGCCACCACATCGAAGTAATCGCCGTCTTCTAGAGTCACGGTAAGGGTATAAGGCGCTTCTTTGTCAAGAACCTTGCAGGCATAGATGAGATTGTGCGGCTCCTTTTTGAAACTCTTGAACAGGACCGTGGCTTTGCTTAGGCGCGGGCCGACGGGGATGTTGTTTGTCGAGAAGACGCGGACATTGCCTAGGTCGGTATAAAGGAGCACCTTGCCATTCTCTTCGGGGTCAAATGCCAGCAAGGCAGCCACCTCTGAGCCGTGGAAGCTACCGGCTTTGACGCCGCTTGAGCTTGTGGAGCTAAGCGAGATGAGGTTCTCGTTATAGAACGCGGCAAGGCCAGATGCCGACATGACGAGGAGGTTGGAATCGCCAGAAGTTACGACGGCATCCACTACTTCGTCATCGGTCAGGATGCGCATTGCCCTGATTGGGCGGTTGATGCGGATGACCGGGAAGGCGCTTAGCTTGGTTCTCTTGATCTGGCCGTTCTTCGAGACGATCGCGACATTCAGGTCGTCGCGGAACTTCCTGACGGCGAACGCCTTGACGATTTTCTCATCCGGCGGCAATGAGATCGCGTAATTCACGTGCTGACCTTCGTCCAGCCACTTATTCGCGCGCAATAGGTGCACGGGGACGTAGAGATAGTTGCCTTTGTTGGTGAACATCAGCATGTAGTCGGTCGTGACGCATTGGCCGCAGAAGATCAGCGTGTCGCCCTGCTTCATGCCGGGCTTTGCGCCATTATGGCCGTTCGAGCCTTTCCAGGAGGCCATCGTGGACCTCTTGAGGTAGCCATCGCGCGTCACGGCGACCATCACGTCCTCAACGGCGATCAAGTCGCGGCGATTGACCTGGCGGAGGTCGGTGTTCTCCTCTTCGATCGAGGTGCGCCTATCGTCGCCATATTTCTTCGCGATCTCCTTGAGATCCACGATGATGAGGCGATGGAGCTTCTCAATGCTTCCCAAAGTCTCCCTTAGGTCAGCGATGAACGCATCCAGGTCGCCTTTCTCCTTCGTCAATACCTCGACGTCGGTATGGCTCAGTTTGTATAGCGGCATCATGACGATGGCTTCGCTTTGGTTCGGGGTGAATCCGAAGCGCGCCTCCAAATTGGCTTTGGAGTCCGCTTTGTCGCGGCTATGTCTGATCACATCGATCACTTCGTTGATGATATCGGCGGCCTTGAGCAACCCTTCGACGATCTCGAGGCGGGCCAAGGACTTGACCAAGTCGAATTTGCAGCGCCTCGTCACCACATCTTCCTGGTGGGCGATGTAAGCGTCGCAATAGGAAAGCAGATTGATGGTGAGCGGGCGTCCGTCGACGATGCAGACCATGTTGGCGCTATAGCCGGTCTTGAGGTCGGTCTTGCCCATGAGATAGGCCAAAATCGCCTCGGGCTTGAAGCCCTTCTTCAGGTCGATCGCGATGCGGAGACCGTTTTTGTCGGTCTCATCGCGCACCTCGTCGATTCCGTCGATCGCCCTGTCGTGGCGGATCTTGTCGATCTGGAAGACGAGCTGGGATTTCACGACCCCAAAGGGGATCTCGGTGATGATGATCTGGGTGATGCCTTCTTCGTTTACGGCGACCTCGGTCTTTCCGACCACGTCTACCCTGCCCTTGCCGGTCAGGTAGATGTCCTGAAGGCCTTGGGACTGGTAGATGATGCCGCCGGTCGGGAAATCGGGTCCTGGCACGAAGCGCATCAAAGACTCAATCGGGCAATTCGGGTGGGTGATGCGATAGATGACGGCGTCGGTCACTTCGCGGAGGTTATGCGGCGGGATCTCGGTCGCGATGCCAACCGCGATGCCGGTTGTGCCGTTCACTAGAAGCGCCGGGAAGCGCGCGGGCAAGACGCTAGGCTCGAATTCGGTGTCGTCGAAAGTCAAAGCCATGTCGACCGTGTCCTTATCGAGGTCGCGGATCAATTCTTGGCTTACCGCGGCAAGGCGGGCTTCGGTGTAACGATAGGCCGCTGGGCCATCGCCATCCATCGAGCCGTTGTTGCCCTGGAAGTCGATTAGGGGAACGCGCATGTTCCAAGGCTGGGACATGCGAACCAAAGCGTTATAGATGGAGGAGTCGCCGTGAGGGTGGTATTTGCCCATGACCTCGCCTACGATGTGGGCGCACTTCTTGGTGGGCTTCTCGTGGACGTTGCCGGTCTTCCACATGCCGTAGATGATGCGGCGCTGGACCGGCTTCATGCCGTCTCTGACATCGGGGATGGCGCGATCTTGGATGACGTCTTTCGCATAGACGTCAAAACGATCGCCCAT
>CACYCS010000134.1 GCA_902773005.1 uncultured Erysipelotrichaceae bacterium | reverse complement strand
TTAATCGCTTTAACCGTAAAAAGATCGTCGCCTTTCTTGAGCTTCGGCATCACTAGGGAGCCGACTTTGATTGGCATCTCGTATAAAGGAGTGTGCTCGGGCAAATGGTTCTCAAATACCAAGCCGAATTTCTTTTGCTTAGAAAGATCCTCAATTTCTGTTCGAATTCTCTCGCGAAGGATAGGATCCTGTATTTGTTGAATTAGTTCGTCAATCGCAGCCATAGAAACCTCCTTTTGAATGAAGGCAATAGTTAAATGCTTAAATCTTGATTATTCTATCAAAAATGCAGCTTATTTTCTTTAAGAAAATGTGTTTTTCATGGTCAGCCGATAGCGTTTGATCGTCTATCAGTCTAAAATACAAAGAGAAAAATCGCCATCAAGCCATTGCAAACGTCTTAATAAAAGGATGCGAGATTAGCGTGTTAATCCACAAATGGCTTAACTCTTTTTGTACTATTGCATCAATCATTCAGTGATACATTCCATTTTTCGGCTAATATCAACCATCGTTAGAAAAGTCCTATTAATGTGAATCCATTAAAAGTAACAAAAAACCTCGACCGCTTCTAGCAAATCGAGGTTTTTACGTGGTTACTTGGCAGACTTTGATGTTTTTGATACGAAGTGAAACCCCTTAGCGGAATTTCTGAAACACCCCTCGGATTTTTGAAACCCCCTGCTCGAAAGTTGAAACCCCTTTGTGCAAAAGTGAAACACCCTACCGCCACTGTTTGAAACCCCTGCATTTCATCGGGGTTTTTCAGTTGAGGCCGTGTTGTTCGCGGTCAGATCTCGTTTCTGAATTCGATGAGGTCCTGGTCGCCCGGGTTCACGAGGAAATGGTAGCTTAGCCACACGAGTCTTCCCTCGCGCCTTCCATCCGGTGGGACGAGGAACTCGCGGCCTCGTTCGCGACGTCCACCTCTGACTGGAGCCCTTCGTCCTCAAAAGGCAGGAAACCCTTATCGGATGCGTCAAGTTGGGATTGCTTCACGGCACCTGTCTTCATCCAGACCCTTTATCCTATTTTGTCCTCGCTTTGCATGGTTTTCGCGCTTCTTATTTCTTCTCTATCGTGCCTTTGATCGAGTAAAGCACTACCGAGTTCACCTTCGTTGAGCTCCAGGACACGGTGATGTTGACCCCTCCAGCGTAGGCTTCGAGGCGCGTCGTGTTCCCCGTGATGTATTCCGAAAAATAGTATCTTATGTCCATCTCCTGCTTGAACCCATCCTCGTACCAATAGGTGTGTATGTCGGCATACCCGTCGATGAAGCCCTGCTTCGTGACGGCGTAGTCCTTGTCCAGGGTCAGGAACCCGATGCTCCTCGCCCTGCCCTCGACAACCGCGACGGCGCCGAAGGAGATGGACGAATAGCGCGTCCAGTTTTCCTTGGAGAGATCCACCTTGTCCGCTTTGTCCCCGCACGAGGCGAGGAGGAAAGGCAAGATCGCGCAGATGCATGCTTTGGTTTTCATTGGCATTTGTCCCCTTTCTGGCTGGCTCCCTTACTTAAATATGGGGCCCACTTGCTGCAGGTCTTCTGAAAGTCGAGCTTGAGGTTCCTGTTCGGGCTCATCTTGCAGCTGCACCCGCATTTGTCGTAGAAGCCGGACTTCACGTTGACGTAGTTGCTGTCTTGCAGGGCCACGGCGCCCATCCAATAGGCGCATGTCCCGCAGCATTTCTTCGCTTTCATAACCTGCGGCATAAAGCCCCTTTCTCCACCTGTTTGGCTGTTTTGCAAATTCTCTTATTTACAGTATAGCGAAAAGACGCCCCGAAGGGCACCCCGTGGGAGGCGTTCCTGGATATCAGGCCCTCGCCGCGGCGGCGATTAGGGCGCTTGACTCCTCCTCCGCGTCGATCTCGGCCTGGAAGGACTCCGGCCTCGCGGAGCCTTATCACGTTTGCCTTCTGAATGTCGGTCATATATGCAAACCTCCATTCGATGGCTACTCGGGTTTAGGGGCGGATTGAGCACCGGGAAAAGAAAAAAGCCCCGCGAGGGGGCGATGCCAGGGCCGGGGTTGGCTCAGCTGTAGAAGTTCGGCAGATCGTATTTCTTGGCGATGGCCTTGCCATATTCGAAGGACGACCCGATCATCAAAAACGCCTCGTCCTCGGACGACGATACGCCGGCCGAATGGAAGGATTCCTCGTAGACGTACCTCCCGGTCAGCCTATCGTCGGAGATCTCCACCTTCGCGAAGGTCGCCCTGATGATGGTCGAGTCACTGTACCGGTCGCGGGTGGACAGCTCGAAGAGGCTCACGTTGTTCTGGTATTCGCCCCACCGGAAATCGCAGTAAACGATCCCCTCGGTCACACTTCCGTCGGAATTGAACGACTGGAAGGTCGCACCCAGGCGGAACACGTCCCTCATCTCGCCGTAGTAGAAGAAGAACTCCCCGTAGGATTCGCTGCTGTTCGCGAAAACCTCGTAGAACTCGTATATCTTGTACCCTTGCGCGTTCGTTTCCCTCTCCATGTAGTTGTCCTTCCAGACCGATATCGCCTTATCGTGCCCGGAGGAGCATCCGGCGAGGGAAAGCGCCATCATCCCCAATGCAGCCATTGTCAGAATCTTCTTCATAAAAACCCTTTCGTATTTCGGATCTCATTAGAACGGCCAGTCCGAGTCGCCGGAGTCGCCGAGCAGTATGTCGAGGAGGCTCTCGCCCTTCTTCTCCTTCTTGGGCCCGCCGCCGACGGACAGGTCGCCGTCCAGATGACGGTCGTAGCAGCAAGACAGGCAGAGCCCGTCCTCCATCGGCACGCCGCAAAGGGGGCATTCATTCGACCCGCTCATCCGTTCAGGCTCTTCCAAAACATCTCCGGGAAGCGGGGGGGAAGCCCGCGGAGCTTATGGGCGAGTTCGGTCTGGGTAAGGAGCATCTTCAAACGAAGCGCCTTGATTCCTACGGAATAGGTCATGCGGCATCTCCCCGAATTAACGTATGAAATTATAACAGTTTTATGAGCGTTTCTCCATGCCGTGTTGCGAATGGCGTCTCTTCCGTGATGTTACTGAAGCCCAAGCGTGTGCGAATGACCACTTATCCGTGTGCGAGTGGCCTTAAACCGTGATGCGCGTGGACGTTATCTGTGATGCGAGTGAATGACGTTTTAGGGCCGATTCCGCATAAAACTAGGTCGAAATCCATGAGTCGTCGGTTCGAGCCAGAAGGGCAAAAATGTCAAAAAGCCCGCGCCACCGCTGCTTTTTGAAAGAAAAAAGTCCCTGACACGATTGTATCAAGAACCTATTTACTATTTGGTGGCTGAGGGGGG
>CACYCS010000133.1 GCA_902773005.1 uncultured Erysipelotrichaceae bacterium | reverse complement strand
CATGTATGACCCGGAAACAGATACCGTTTTCGTCAACGCCACATTGCTTAGGGAATGCCCTGATTCCGAGAAGGCCTTCTATCTTTTCCACGAGCTTCGGCACGCGGAGCAGTTTGCTCATCCCGAGCGTTTTCCTCCCGCCATCCGCAAGGCCTTGGATTATGATATCGCCTATGACGGGAATTGCTCGAAAAGGGTCAATGGGCAATGGACTTCATGCCGCCTCGATGGTGGAGAGGATCGCTTCACGAGGCTATACCTTTCCCAACCACACGAAATCGATGCGAACCAATTTGCGTGCGCCAAAGCAAAAACGCTATTCGGCGGCGATGAAGCGTTGGAGAGCCTGCGCTCCTTTTGGATTCCGTCCGTTATCGTATCTATAGAGGAGTACGATGCCATCTATTCGGAGATCGATAAAGCGCTCATAGGTTTGAATGATTGACCCTATTTTTTTCGGGAAAAAATGATTACAAAAATAAACAGTTGGCGACCCGCATCGCGCTCCAAAAGCCAAATTTCCTCAATGCAATCATGGGTATTTTTTAGGGGTTACAAAAACTCTTTTTTTCTGAAGACAGAATCGACCAAAGCCTCTCCTCGCTAGAGTTTATTTGCCTCCTCTTCCAGGCCATAAATCGAGATAATCCGAAGTTTTAGGGGTAAAAAAGTGCTGAAACTTCGGATTATGTGACTTTTATGCCTTTTCAAAGAGGTCGGATAGGCGGATTACGCTTTTGGGAAAGCCATTGGCATTTCGCGAATGGTAGGACGAAAAAAACGCTATCGAATTTTTAGAATTTCTTGCACTATTTTACGAAATAGTCAAAGCGTTTTTCCTTTGGATCCTGCGCCTTTTTTTCGGTTGCGAATGTGAAACGTGCTAGCAAAAATTGCTGAAGCAAATATTTCGCATCCTCGTGTTCGCACATGGGCGTTTGACGATTTATCATGTGACTGCCTTTGACACCGTAATCCTTCTGGGAATCTGCTTGAAACTATGGCGCTCGTTGCAATTGTTTTGTCCTTTACGCGTGCGCAGGAAAATACTTGAAAGTTTTTTTCCATGCTCGTAGCATATTACGTGACAAAAGCACAACCGCAGCAATGTGGCGTCGCAAAACTAAAGGGTCTCCATTCGAGACAGCCAGTTACCGAGAACAAACCGAGGCCATCTACAGCCGAGGCGATCTGAAACTCTAGGATCCTGGCAAAATGAATTCGAAAAGGAAGAACAACATAGTGATTGCAATCAATATGAGCCTGGTGATTTTCAGTTTGGCCAGCGGCTTTGCCGGCACCTATGCCTGGTTCGACGCTCAGCGCACTTTCGAAGCTGATGTAGAAGGCTTTTCCATCGCGACTCCGCCAGACACCGAATTTGAACTCTATTATCTCGATGGCTTCGTCGATAGCGACGGCGTAAAACGCCATGATGGCAACCAGAATTCCGCTACCGGCGTATTTTCCGGCTACGAAATCGATTATTCCAAGGCCACCTTCGTCGAAGTCGAATACGACGGCGATCGCGTCGTGAATAACCCAGATCCCACCGACATCACCCATCTTTGGCCCGCGCATAACCTGACCTATGCTCTCGTCTTGACGCAGGGGTCTTTCGCGAGCTTCACCTTGGATCAATGGTCCGAGAAAGAAGATGGCGCGGCGCTTGTCGACGCGGATTCCCCCGTCTTGCTCTCCTGGGCGATTAACATCTATGGCGGCGTCTATTGCGTAGACGAACCCGAAGGTGAGCTCACCGAGGAGGAAAAGACTGCCGCGATCCTAAGCGACGCCTATCGTTCCTATTACGGCGCGGCGAAAACCGATGGATTCAACTATTCGGAGGCTGAACCCGCCCTAAAAGACGGCGAAGGCCTTTGCACCACCCAGTCGGTCATCATCCCAAGCGGCTCATCCGTCGGGGAGGGCAGCCGGACGGTCGCTTTCTTCACCATCCAGTTCTCCAATGCCTCCGCGACGTTCTATACCCGCTCTTTGGCAAGCCCCTTTTACTACTCCCTCGACGAAAACGGGGACAGCAATTGCTATGAGGGGCTAAGCCTCAACACACTGCGATTCAGCATCAATTAACGCGCCCAGCCGATAACCATGGAAATGAACACCATTGAAAACAACGTTGAGAAAAGGAAAAGCCCTCGAAAGAAGGTCCTTGCTTTCGCCTCCATCGCCCTCATCAACGTCTTTTCGGTGTCGGCTGCGTCCCTTGCCTGGTTCGCGCTGACGAGCCCCCATACGGACATCAACGCATTTTCGGGAGACCTCAACGTCCGAATCGACAAGGTTACCGCCTACAAATACGTTTATCCCTATTACGAAAAGTCGACCGATTTGGTCAATTACGAGGCCGTCCCGGCCTTAAGGGGATATACGATTGAGGATCGGCTGCTCAAAGAGGAGCAGGGGATCACGGACGCCATTTTCGCCCCTGTTGCCCATATTAGCCTCGATTCACCTGCCGATGGGACCTATGCCCCAACACCTTCTGCTTCAAACGGGCCCACCAACGTCTATTTCTCCGGTTCATCCGATTTCAAATTCTGCTTGCTTGGCGACGCTACTTTCACCGGGACGACATCCACCCCATGGTCGAACCTAACGAGCGTCTCACTTCCTAGCGCCACGCTGCCATCCACGGTCAAAAACGTCGTCATCAGCGAAGGGGCGCGTTTCGCTTTGTTCGATAACGATACCTGCCTCCACTCGACTTCGACCGATGAGGAGACGGGGCAGACGGTTCATCATTACGACTGCAAATACTTCCCCGCCACCGCCTTGACGGCCAAGACATCCGAAGGCACCGCAAGCGAAGACGCGGCCCGTTTCCGCCTCGTCGATGACGGCGCGGCCATCGAATGCCTCAAAAGCGGCATCTATGACGTGACCTACGCCGGGAGTGGCCTCACGATCTCCCTAAGCGGGCGTTCCGACGAAGCGATCATCGGCAACAACATCCTCGACCCGACCTTGATCAAGATCAACTGGTCGAGAGGCGGCACGGGATATGGCTCGCTGAATGCATATCTTCCGACGGCCATCAAAGAGCAGATGACCATGGTGGTCTTCGACGTCGAATTGACCTACGTCAACGCCAACCCGATCCAAGCCGGCCTCACCGTGAAAAGGAGAACGACCAAATCGGAGCGTTCGATCTATAACTTTGGCAATCTCTACGCCGATACCACCCATAATCTCGAGGGCTATCAAGTCGTCGGGAACACTGTGTACCGCAATCCTTTGGACGCCTCGGATTTCTATGCTTTCCGCGCCACGCTTGCCAGAACCCCTTATGCGTCCCGCGGCGCGATGATGACGGCGCTCTACCTCAAGACCGATGCCGTCGATGCGGACGACCAGCCGATCTTCTCGCGCTTTGGCCTTACGCCGGATTATAAGGCCTCCCTTCCTTGCCGCATGCTGCCCAAAGACGCGGGTGGGTCCACCGTGATTCAGCCGGCAAGCGACCTGGAAGTCGGAACGAAATACCATTGCTACATCGGGGTGGACTACGATTATCTTCACGTCCCGTATTTCCTCAACGAGGACCGCATCGGCAAGACCTACATGCTCGATCGCGACTTCGGCTTCTATTTCTATGGCGTCCAACTGAAGGCCCAGAAGGTCACTTCGCCTAACGACGTCCATCGCATCGCGGTCGGAGACACGCTGCAGCTTTCTAGCGACGCCACGACCACGGTGACCTATGAAAGCGAGGACGAATCCATCGCCACCGTCAGCGATAGCGGGCTTGTGACCGCCATCGCCCCTGGCAGCGTCAACATCTCCGTCAAGGCGGAAGGCTATCTCGACGCGACTTTCGCTCTTACGGTAAGCGAGGCATAAGACGATGAAGCCAATGGTTCGGAGAAAGGGAAAAAGCATCGCGATCGCCGCGATATCGCTCACGCTGATGACGGCTTTGGTTTTCTCTTACACGGTTGCCTTCTTCCAGAAAGGGGAAGATAGGAACGGACCCTATGGGACCGTATCCCTCCGCTCTTATTACGATTCCGGCGATGGCACCAAGACAAACCCCTTCATCATCACCCGCCCCCGACACCTTTACAATTTCTCGCGTCTGCAGAATCTCGGCATCTATGGCGATCCTGATAAGAAGACCTATTTCCAGCTCGGCAAGAAGGGCTTGAACGGGCCTGAGGGATATGGCGTCTATGCGAGTGACGATAGCTCCGATACGCAGACCTTCCTCGACATGGGCGACTCCGACTTCTCCTTCGAGCCCATCTGGGCGATCGGCACGGAGACCATGCCTTTCTATGGCGAATTCGACGGCAAGGGGCTCACAATCAAAGACCTCACCGTATTCTCCGACCCTCAGGATGCCGGATTCTTCGGCTATACGGCGCATGGATCCTACGTGCATGACTTCTTCCTGGACAATGTGAGCATCCACACGCTGGGCTACACCGACCAATACAAAGGCCTCTATGGCACGGGAGACGATTATACTGCCGCCGACGGGGTCTATATTTCCTATCTAAGCGAAAGCGGGACCACCGTTCCCTTCACCGCTGGATGCGAGGAAGTTGATTACATCGATTACGACGCGGGTGACTTCTTCGCCGGCGAAGCGGAATCCCTGGCCGGCTATGAGCCCGTGATCACGGTAGGGGGGTCCAACCCTCTTTACGAATATAAGCTCCTCGGGTCGGGCAATTTCCTCGCCAAGACGGGGCCAAAGCAATTCAAAGTCGACATCGAAGCGGTGGGGGATTGGTTCAAGAGCCACAAAGAGGATGAGGAAAACCCGCCCGATTACCCTCTGACCTTCTCTTCTTCGCTTTCCTTATGCGCGACCAAGACCGACGAGGACGGCATCGACCATTCCCGTGTGGTGGCCAACCTCCAAGTCGCCTTCACCTTGCAGCGGGAGACCGACGAATTCATCCACATGGTCGTCGCATCCGGAGACGAGCATTCCAATAACATCGGCTTGATCGTCGGCCATTGCGACGGCTCCTTGAAGGATTGCTATGTCCATAATGGCGAGTTCTACCTCAATGACGGCGACCGCCTCCATAAAACCTCCTCCACATACAATCCATTGGATTACCATTCCCATAGCGGTCTCATCGGTCTAGTAGGCGACACGGTCCACAATGCCGCAGCCGAGGAATCGGGTGCCGCTTCCGTCTCGGATATCGACATCGGCGCGGTCGACTTCACCACGATCTACGATAGCATCATTACCACGAGCTCTTTCAATTCCTCTGCCCCGGTCGAAGGGAACCCTAACCTTGGCTACACCTACGCCCCTAACCCCGCCTCGGAATATGAACAATACCTGCGTCAGAACAACAGCAGGAACTACGTGACCGAGCAGGCCAACGTCGTTTCCTTCCGCGGCCGCCAGGTTATCCGCAGCGACGACCTCGGCGTTTTCACGATTGCGACGGACTATAACACCGACGGCTATGGAGGCAACGCCAGCACCAACTTGTCCAATTCCTCGATCAAAAGCGAAGACGTCACCTATAATGGCGAGGATTATTACATCTACGCCACGACGGGTGAGTATGTCCGTGGGAAGAACAACGCGAGCCAAGACATCTACAACTGTTCCTATGATGACTATTTAAGATCGCTGATCGGCGATTACCCAACCCGCATCTATCCTGGCTACCATTTCCCGCATGCAGGCGAGATTTCCTCCGCGAGCTTCCGGGAGCGCGAGCTCTACCAGAATTATGTCGTTCGCTTCAAGCTGGAAGCGGATTACCGCAGCCAAGCCAAGACCTTCTACATGTCTGAGTCCGACCGCACGAAGCCAGGCGGCGACTTCATGGCCAAATATTTCCATTACAAACTCGTCGACGATGAGGGCGACGCGGTGCCTGAAGGCGGCGAGAACTGCGGCGTCATGCTTCGCGACTATCGCTTCGGCAAACCGCGCGAAATCTCGAAATTCTCTGCGAGCTTCGCCACCCAGGATCTCTCTTTGCTCGGCGCGAAGATCTATAGCCTCTACGATGCCTCGCAGAATCTCCCTGAGGTCGAAGATCCCTTCCATCCAGCCGCCAATACGGTCAATTTCGAAATCACGAAAGATTGGGCCAACGTTACCGTCGTGGCAGGATTAACCGATCCGAGCAAGCCCGCCGCGCTTGGGGTATATCGCTATAACTATGAGCCGGATAATCCCACGGCCCATACCTATTCCGGCGCCTACAATAACCCTGAGCCGAGCCCTTATAGCGGCGATGGGCGCCCCATTTACATCACCAAGAATTACAAAGACCCCGATTACGCATTCTTTATGCCTAGCGATGAGCGCCTAGCCTATTTCGATTATGTTCGCGGCGCGCTCCGCACTAACGATAACGGCACGCCCGCAGACGCAACCGACGATTTTGAAGAAGTCCTTACCCCTGAAGCGGCAGAGCTTGCTGGCATCTCCGCAGCCGACATCAAAGGCTATTACGGCAACTATATATACGAAGGCGGAGGACACCGCTTCGTGCCGGCGGACGAAGGGAGCGACGCCACGCTTCCCTCTTTGACCGAATATGGCCATGAATCGGGCAAGACGCGACTCTACACCCATACTTTCAAGCTTCCGGCGGGCCATTACTGCCTGATGTCGGCCACCGGGACGAATACAAAAATTGATGACGTAACCCCCTTCGGCACGGCGAAGATCTTCTACGTCTGTGCCCAAGGCCAGGACAATGGCCAATTCTCGCTCCGCAATACGGCCTTCGACGGAGTGGCTCAAAAGATCGACTTCGTCACCCAGATCCCTGGCGATGACATCATTGCTGACCCCTCGACCTGGCGGTGCTATATCAGCCTGCTCAAGGAAGAGAGCAAGAGGTCGCATTTCCTGGCTGCCCCTTTATCGGCGAGGATACGGTTTGATTATCTTACTTCCGATGGCGGATATTTCGCCATCACGAGCCCTAACGATGCCACTTCAGTCGTCGACTATATGGTGGTCGATACGTACAGGCACGACCAATTCAGCGAACTGTTCAGCATACCCGTCAGTCTTTTCGGCGGCGAAAGCTCGACGGGGCGCCCGCTATATTACCCGACGCCATAAGGAGGAAAGAAAAATGAAACACGTAAACCTGAAAAACGCATTGCTCATGTCATTGATGTTTTTGCTATTGCCGTTTTATGGCTTATCTTGCGCGCAAGAGGCACTGAAACTGCCCCAAATTCCCGCAAAATACATCCTTACCTCCCGAGTCGCCCCTGAAACCAAAGGCGATTGGGAATACTATTTGCTCGATGGCGTCGAAGGCGGAACCTACGCCGTATCGCTGACCGAAACCGCGAAGAAGTCAAAGACCAACAATTCCAAAATCGAAATCCCGAGTTCTTACAAGAACCAGCCGGTCAGAGGCATATGGCATAACGCCTTCCATGGCTGCAAGGCGCAGGAAGTCAAGATTCCCACAAGCATTACGGTAATCGATTTCGAGGCTTTTCTTTATAGTGGAATCACTGGAATCAACATTCCTTATTCGGTGGAACAGATCGGCGACGCGGCCTTCTATGCATGCAAGGATTTGGTCTATGCGCGCTTCCAAAACAACAATTACGGCAGCTCTGGCGAAGCCATTACCTGCGTTTGCGACGACGAGGAGGAGCTTTTGGGGTCCGCGAGGCGGTTTGCGAATGTCCGCACGCCGAAGAACGTAATCCCTGACGAAGACGATGAAAACATTGAGTGGTCATCGTTACGGACCATTCCCTCTTTCTGCTTCTTCGCCTGCGGCAAACTCAAAGAAATCGCCGCCCCCGTCAACCTTTGGAATATTGAATGGGAGGCGTTCAACGGGTGCTCATCGCTGCAGAGGATGTCCTATTACCGTCTCCGCAATATCCGTGCTAGGGCATTCCAGGGGTGCAATAACCTCAACGAAGTCATCATCCCGAGTTCCTTGTTCTCTGAGGGCGGCGGCAAAATCGAGCCATACGCTTTCAACCGCTGCGGCACGAAGATCCGCTTTCGTTTCAATAACCCAACATCAGGATGGCTTGCCGCAAATCCGAATTGGTGGGCTAACGATCTAGGCCTCCCCTACAATGAATCCCCATATTATGTTCCAACCGAAGATCCTGAGCCCGCGATTACGGCCTCGGATTGGCTTCAGGCAAGCGGCGGCCAGATGGGCAATAGGGATGGCTTCGTCATCAGTAGTTACGAAGGTGAGGCGCCAGACGTTTCCAAAGACGCAGGGAATGCGACCAAGGAACTTGAATATCTGAAAAAGGGGTTCCTTATCGTCCCGGAGACGCTAGGCGGAAAACCAGTCATTGGCATCCTGACGAACGCGTTTCAAAAGAACGACGTCTACAAAAAACTGCGACGCCTTTATTTGCCGCGCACCCTGCGCTTCATCGACAACAGTTTCTTCGACGGCTTCAGCAATCTCTGCGTCATCTCCTATTATGGCGATGAATGCAATGACCAAAACGATTTGGAAACCACGGGCAAGTTGCAAAAGCGTATCGATTTGTCTCCCTTAACCCAATTGGAATTCATTGGGCTCAAGGCTTTCAATACCTTGCCAAAGAGAAACGATATTACATCCGTCCATTTGCCATACAACCTGATTTCCATCGGCGATCAAGCTTTCGCAACCGCGAATTCGTACGATGGTTCGTTCAAAAAGCTTACCGAATTCATTTGGGATTACCGCGAGCCCCATGGCTCTCCAGAAGAAGAGGGATACGAGCCTGGGTCTAGACTAGAAACCATCGGCAATGACGCTTTTTGGAAATTTGGATGGGATGCGGCGAATATACAGGATTTCGGCGCCAACCCCAAGATGAGGGATTTTAAGCCTGCAACGTTGATCTTCCCAAAAACTTTCAAGTATTTTGCCGTATTGTCCGGACCTAAGAATGCCGCTTCCTTTGGTTCGAACGTAAACATCGACGACATCACACGTTATCGAAATGTCTATGGGTTCAATTACAATCAACCCGCGAATAACAAAAACGATAGGCCTGGCCATACATTCACTGGCTGCCCATTGATAAAGAAGGTCATCTTCCGCGGGGGCGAGAATTTCCCCACGGCTGCGGATTCAAGCATCGAAAAGGACACCGGCGATTTGGTGATACCGCTTCAGGCGTTTGCCTTCTGCGATTCCTTGCAGACCCTTGTCATCGAAGAACGCGTAGACAAGACGGTAACCTTCCATACCCAAAATGCGAGATGGGGGCAGACCAGCTGCGGGGCCAACGGAGCCGGGACGAAGAACGATTTCCGCGGGGACGCTCAGCTTCAGACCATTGTCATTCCGAATCGTTATACGCAGGTTCGCATTCAGGATTTGGCCTTCCAAGGCTCTTCCCGTGCGGCAATATATTTTTCAGGCGATAAACCCGGCGTTTCAGATAAGGTCATCGGCAACTGGAACAAAGACAACAATGATGGGGACCACTGGCCGAGGATGATTGGCCCGAACCCCGCAGCTAGCAACAACGAAGTCTCCATCGACAAAGTGAAAGACTGGGCAACCATCGGCAAAGAAGATTCCTATTTCGCCAAAGGCGCCTCAGCTAATTACAAAGGGTATATCGGCTATTGTTTCTATCCGGATATCCTCACTGAAAAAACGAAAGCGGCCGATAAGGAACCCTATAATGTCTTCTGTCTCAACCAGCAGATTCCGATCTACGATAACGTCTATTATGAAGAAACCTTGACCGATACCGAGGGATTTTCCTTTACGGTCACAGTCGGAAAAGGACGTGGCAAAGATGCCGATTCCCCTAACAAATTCACCATCAGCAACAAGACCGCCTTCGTCTGTTACCCGGCGGGCGAAGGCACGGAGAAACATGCAGTCGCGACGAAGTATCTCTACGATTTGCGTAACCCCAAAACGGGAACAAGCACCGCGACCATCCCTGCACAAGTAGGTGATGGCTATCCCGTGACGAAGATCGGGGATTCCGCCTTCAGCGCCTGCTTCTGCGAGCGTGACTCCGAAGGAAAGGGCGTCGACGGGACGCCAACGGATGTGTCGGATCTCACGACGGTAATCGTGCCTGACTCGATCGAGGAAATCGGCGACTATGCCTTCTTGCGCGCCTATGGGGTGAGGCATTTCGGCGTAGAAGTAGAGGTGCCGGCAGTGGATCCAGAAGGTTCTCCCACGGTCTATTACCAGATGCCGAGCAGTCTTACGAAAATCGGCAAGAACGCCTTCACCTTCTGCAACGTCGAAGAGTTCCGCATGATTCCTAACGATTGCAAGTTCTTTGAAAACGACGACAACAGCGATTATAGGATCTGTTCCACCTTCTCAAACAACTATTCCTTGCGTCGTATCACCTTCAAAAACGCTCAAGGCAACGAGGATTCCGAATCGCAGTATTATAAAACTGCGACCTATCCTTCTGGCGAGGCCCTCCCTTATACGACCGCACTTTATTCCACGAATGGCGTTACGTATAAAAAGAATCGCTTATTGCTCGTGCTTTTCCGCGATTCCGTTAACAAGCCAAAAGGCGATAACAACAATGGGACGGGCACGGTAACCTATCTTAACGGTGGGAAAGTCGTCTTTGACGATTCAGGCGCGGCCAAACCATTCCTCTTCGGCGCCTACCGCATGGCGTCTTGGGTCGATGTCTTGAAGATCGGCCCCGCGACGACGAATGGCGAAGATAGTGGCACCATCTATCCTCAACCCCTGATTTCTGGTATCTGCAAACGCGCCAAAAACGGCGGAGATGCAACAGACGATTATATTCATCTTCGCGAAGCCAAGGAATTCTATGCTCTTAACAGCAAAGTGGACCTCTATTCGTTCCAAGGTGACGTCTTCAAACAGCCTAACCAGGCATTGAGGGGATGCGCATCGCTTGCGGAGACCGTCTTGAGGAAACGCAAGGAAGGCGATGCTAACCTCACCTTGCCAAAAGGATTCTTCGCTGGCGTCGGCGAGGGTATGACCTACACCGTCGAAGGAGAAGAAGGAAATCCCGGCGTGTTGGATTTGACGAATTCCGGCTATGATGGCATCGGGCAAGAGACGTTTAAGGATAATGGCTCGATCGAAAAATTCATCGCCCCGAATAGAAACTTCACGATCAACTCCAACGCATTCCAAGGATGCACCAAACTGGAAACCATTGATCTTAGCAATGCCAAGAACCTGACGATCAAAGCCGGCGCATTCAAAGGATGCACAAGCCTCAAAACGATTATTTGGCCTAGCGGCAAACTAACAATGAAAGAAGCGGGGGCTTTCGAAGGCTGCACCTCTTTGCTTGGCAGTGTCTCTAGCGAAGCTTATGAGGCGGATCCTAGCGCCCCTCCGACGAAATTGACCTTGCCCGCGAACATGGATCCCACCCTCGGCGCGAATTCCTTCTGGAATTGTTCTTCGCTAAGATCCGTCGATGCTGCTGCTCCTGCCTCTGGCAACCACCCGGTCACGACTTTCGGAACCAAGGCGTTCTATGCCTGCACGAGCCTCGATTCGTTTGACTTCGACTCGTTCAGCGGCCTTACGACCATCGGAACCAAGGCGTTTGCCTCCGATACGGAAACGGGCGAATCCTTCGGCAATGAAGGGAAGCTCGGAGGAAGTGTGACCTTCCCTAGCCACATAGTATCCTTTGGCGAAAGCGCTTTTGAAAACGGCAGTCTTAGCAAAGTTATCTTCGAATGCTCTAGCATCACTCTTGGCCAAAGCGCATTCAAATCAAATTCCAACTTAACCGGCGTCTATTTCTCCAATTCGGATTGCACTTGGAACCCCTCGGGCAGCTGGAACGCCAGCGTGTTCAATGACTGCGGGCGCTTGACCGAATTGCAATTGCCTAGCACTTTCCCGTCTGCAGCAAGCGGTGGCAATTCCTTAATCTTGAATTCTTCTAACGCCAACATCTTCCTTTGCAAAAGAGAGGGCTATGCCTCCACGCAAACCGATGCTTGGCGCTTCAATGGCGCAACGAGCGCACCGGTCTACCACCTTGTGGTCGAATTATCCGACATTGTCGCCGATGGGGACTTCAAATTCACGTGGGTGGACAAAGGCCCATCCTTCTGGAAGAGAACCAGTGGGTCAAATCCTTCCGCGACGATACTTGGAAATATCGTGACCACGGGCTATGATGTCGTTTCCGATCCTTCTAATGGCATCGTGATCTTCTCCAATGGGTGGAAACTCACCTCTTCTGGGTTCGAGGCGGTCAGCATAACTCCGACCTCCCTAGGATTATGGATGGGCGCAAGCCGCGACAACGTCATTTCTCGCGCGATCAGCCTAGCCTAACATGGATCCATCCCTTGAATGGCCCGTGAATCAAGATAATCCGAAGTTTCATAGGTAAAAATAGGTCAAAACTTCGGATTATGTCAGTTTGAGGTTGACCCCATATATCCTTATATATAAATAAATCGTTATTTGCAGAGTGTTGGTCTCTTTTTCCGATGCCGTAAGCCTTTTGGCGCGTAGAAGGTCCTGTATTTGATGACT
>CACYCS010000132.1 GCA_902773005.1 uncultured Erysipelotrichaceae bacterium | reverse complement strand
TTGTTTTTATAGATGCGCTGATGAGAGTCGCCAACGATAAACAAATCGTTTTCATGCTCGGGACCCGCCAAACGTCTGAGGAACTTAAAGGCATTTGTTCCAATGTCTTGGGCTTCATCAACGACGATTGAGTCGTATTGGCCTTCGGTTGAATTGATGCTGGACCGAGCTAAATATGCGGCATAGTCCGCATCGCAAATGCCCTTCTGCTTAATTAGGGTCATGTATTCTTCGAAAACCTGCCAGACCTTCAATCTTGCTGGACGGTCCAGACGAGTTCCCCTGCCAATTCTTGGAACCACTAGATAAGATTGAACATCCATCCGGTCCAAAACACAGGCGATTTTTCTCCATTCTTGGAGAAAGAAGGCCTCATCAAGTGGCAAATCGCATCCGCTTTTTTGAATGGCTTCGTACCAAACGCTTCTTAGTTGGGAATCGTCATAGATGATCTTTTGACCGGTACCTAAGCCGTTAAAAACGGACGCGATCAAAGAGTCTACGTTATTGATCTCCAAACGCTTTAGATCGCGGAAAGAGACAATGCCTTTGATGTTTTTCTCAATATCGTAACCAAGATTGGCGGTAAAGGTGGTAAAGAGTACCTTCCTTCCTTGTTCGAGAAGGTATTTTGTGCGATGCATGGCCACGACGGTTTTTCCAGTACCCGCTTGGCCGGAGACCTTGGCTGGACCGTTAAAATCTCTAAAAGCGACTTTCCTTTGCTGCGGGTGGAGGAAGACGCGCCATTTCTCTAATGGGGCATCCATGATTGCTTTTAAAGAATCTTGGCCTTCTACAATATAGAAGGATTGCTTAGATGCCTCGGACATCAAGCTCTCGCTTAATGTTGCCGGCTTTTCGCCCTTTGGAACGGTTTCGAGTACGTCGGGGTAATCGAACCCTTCGACAAGCATCTCTAAACGCTCATAGACATCGGATGCAAATTTTTCGCATTCGGTGTACAGATGGTTCTGATCAATAATGCTCCGAACCAACGAAATCTGGACATCGGGGACACCCAGTGCCAGCAGTTGATCCTCCGTATATTTATCGAAGAGGTGAACGGCAATCTTGTCGGGAACGACTTCTTCGATAGTTATTAGTTGAACCGCCCCAGTAATAGAGCTGAAACTGAGTTGCTTCTTCTCCGCCCATTGGTATGCTTCGTCATGGTGATCGGCATATAGAAGAACGAAGACGCCTTCTTTATCGTCCTTATGAAGGATAATGCGATATGTAAGGTCAATTCGAATTGAATAAAGTTTCCCAATCGCCTCGAAATTAAGCCCCGGGTTATATGGGTCGTTTTTAAATTTATCAACCGCATCCCAGGCTTTTTTCTGAATAGCCTTGGGCAATTTTGATACAGAGGTTGAGAACCCAGACCAAATCGCAACAGTTATTTTCATGGGCGTCGCTCCTTTCATGATAATTCTTCAACGGAGGTAATGATTCTGTACCCCGCCGCTTCAAAGTTCGGCTTAAACACCATTTCATCTTTTGAGAGGTAAACAATCTTTTTGTCTTCCCATACTAGTTCAGCTACAGATCCATCGTCTAATTCAAATCCGGTGGTATCCGCGGGCTCAACATGGTGACTAATGCATTCTTCAGCGAAGGCTTTGGCTTCGCCAAATAAGAGAGGCAATAACTCGTTCCACTTTCCGGCATCGGTATTCGATATTGGCCGTACACCCTCAAGCAGCGAATAAAGACCAAGCTTGATGCCCATTGTGGACATCATCACAAAGCCTTTGCAGAATTGCATGACGTTTGCAAATTGGAGGTAACCATTCCATTGCTTCCTATATGTTGCAGTTCTTTTGCTGATCGTGTCGGCTAAGATGGCGACAATCGGATTAGCGGTATCCGTTTTTTGGGAAAGGACGTAGAAGTTGGCCGATCCTTCGATTTCGTAACGTCCGATCTGCGTTGGATTATCCGTATCAAATAGTTCGAGCACATCATTGATTTCATTTGATTCGGCACTCCAAGAATCCACGACATCGGAAGCGCTCGGATTGATTAGACAAAGCGCGATTGCATTGGCTATATCCGCCATTTTTTGCTCATAGTCACCCGGATCGGCAAGGATGGATAACAACATGTCATATGGATTGGTTTGAGAAATGTCGTTTATGGATTGATTCCCGCCTGCGTTGTTAGGCATGAGAGATGTATCCAAAGTTTGCAAAGCATAATCCTCGCCCGGTTTCTTTAGGTCATTCCAGCTGAGTGACCAGACAATGAACTTGCCAGATTTGATTAAGGCGTCGCGCTTTATTGAGTCGTCATGGACGATATTGTTGTGAAATGCAAAACCATCAAGGAAAACGGCAATTGCTTTTTTGGCTGGGTCGGAAGGCCAAAATACAAAGTCCGGCTTCGAAGGTTTCACGACATTGTGTTTAATATCCAGATAGACTTGGGGCTCCAACCTCCATTCGTTCCCACCAAATTTGCAGATATAGACCGTTTTGTCATCTCCTGTTGCTTTATAGGAGTCCGCATCATCGAAGATCTTATTGAGGAAGTCTTGCTCTAAGGTACTTTCCGTTTCGGCATCAGAATAGCCTTCGAGGACCGTTCCCAAATAATCGACGACATAACTGCGTTTGATGGAATCGTGGTGTTTTTGATTTTGATACGTCCTGAGACAGGAATAGCAAGAAGA
>CACYCS010000131.1 GCA_902773005.1 uncultured Erysipelotrichaceae bacterium | reverse complement strand
GCATCCTCGATGTGGTTATGGAACAAGTAGCCTTCGCCGATTTGCCATAATGACCCGCCTAAGGAGACGGTCACGTATTTGCAGGGTGCGCCTTCGGGCGCCTTGATCTCTAGCGATTCGACTTTGGCGCGGACCGCCTCAATGCAGGCGTAAGCGGTCGGCTCATCGATATGGGAGACCAGAATCAGGAATTCCTCGCCGCCATAGCGGAAGACGTGGATGTGGTGGAACCCCTCGATACCGATGATCGCCTTCACAATTGCGCAGAGGACGTCATCGCCTTTTAGATGGCCGAAGGTATCGTTATATAGCTTGAAGTCATCGATATCGAGCATCATGGCGAGAACCCGTTCGTGGCGGTGCGACCATGGGAGCAAACGGTCCTCGAGGTATAGTCTTAAGCCATTGCGGTTCCTAGCTCCGGTAAGCGAGTCGTGGGTGGATTTCGAGAGCAGGTCTTCGTTGCGGTTGTCGATGTAGAATCGCTGGAATTCGACGTAGGAATAGGCGGAGTAAGTGCAATAGGAGGCAACGGCGAAGGCAATCGCGCAAACGGCGTAGACCTCGATCGAATGCATACCGTAAACGGCGGATCCGTAAGCGATGATGCTGGCATAGCCGCCGAGGTAGAGGATATCGAATAGAACGGCTTCAAGCCAATAGCCGGGCTGGCACAAGGCCAAAGGCAATAGGAACGCGATCGATCCGGAGACGCTATCGCCGAGATTCAGGTCGCCGTTTTTGAGATCCGCGACGAAGAAGGCGAGTGACCCCAAGGCCAAGGAAGCGTGGAAGAGAATGTCCGAGATGAGCCTTAATGGCCTAGATTCGCTTTTGAATAGCAAGACGATGAATAGCAAGATGGTGCAGGCTCCTCCGCCGACAAGCAGCGAAAAAGCGGCGATCCAAGAATAGACGTTGACCTTATCCTGCTGCCACCCGCCGAAGAGGCCGAAGCACGCGAAGAAGATACCGGCGACAAAGGCGGAAATTGAGCCGATAAGCGAAAGGAAGGACATGTGTTTGCTGGTGCTGTCCTGAATCTTTCTGAAGTCGCTTTTGGAGATGCCAAAATCCTTCATCGCAAGCGGGATGAAGACGATCGGAAGAAACTCGCGGAACAATGTCCGTCTGCTGTCGTCATGCTTTTTCGGTGGAGGAAGTTGATTCATAGCTTTTGTCAAACAATAATTGTTTGACGCGTTAAATTAAGCACCGCGTTAATTTTTTGCAAGCAAAAATTTCGTCAGTCGTAATGAATGTGCTTTCATAGCCGTTTTTCTTTAGAAAATAGATGCGAGAGTTAGTTTTTTCTTTCGATTTTAAAGCCTAGCTTTATAATGTCGTGTGCAATTTTTGGGAGCGACTTATGAACGCATATATCGAAAAGGTGTTGAACGGTCTCAAGGAAAGATATCCTGACCAAAAGGAATTTCTGCAGGCAGCCGAAGAAATTTTGCCATCGCTAGAAGGAGCGGTGGAAGCGAATCCGCTGATCGAACGCGACAATATTCTGGAGCGTTTCGTCGAGCCGGATCGCATCATCAAGTTCCGAGTTGCCTGGGTTGATGACCAAGGGAAAGTTCAAGTGAACCGCGGATATCGCATTCAGGCCAATAACGCGATCGGGCCCTACAAAGGCGGTCTTCGCTTCCATAAATCTGTCAATGAATCCGTGCTTAAGTTCTTGGCTCTGGAGCAGATACTCAAGAATTCGCTCACCGGTCTCCCCATGGGGGGAGGCAAAGGCGGATCCAATTTTGACCCGCATGGCAAAAGCGATGGCGAGGTCATGCGTTTCTGCCAGGCATTCATGCAAGAGCTATACCGCCACGTTGGCCCGGATATCGATGTCCCGGCAGGCGATATCGGCGTCGGCGCAAGGGAAGTCGGCTACCTCTATGGGGAATACAAACGCCTGACCGGCCGCTATGAAGGCGTGCTGACTGGAAAAGGACTTTCTTTCGGTGGGTCGTTGATCCGCACCCAAGCGACTGGCTATGGCCTATGCTATTTCGCCGCCAAAGCGCTTGAAGTCATGAGGGGAGATTCCTTCAAAGGCAAGAAAGTGCTTGTTTCGGGCTCTGGCAACGTTGCCATATTCGCGGCGGAGAAAGTCACCCAGCTCGGCGGAACCGTCATCGCGATGAGCGATTCCTCTGGCTATGTCTATGATCCAAAGGGAATCGATCTCGACCTAGTGAAGGAAATCAAGCTCAATAGGCGCGGCAGGATCTCGGAGTATGTCGAAGTCCGCAAAGAGGCGAAATTCGAACAGGGGTGCGCCGGAATTTGGAAATTGAAATGCGATATTGCCCTTCCTTGCGCCACGCAAAACGAACTCGACGGCGAGGCGGCGAAGGCCTTGATCGCGAATGGCGTGATCGGCTGCTTCGAAGGCGCGAACATGCCTTGCACTCCGGAAGCGCAGAAACTATTCATCGAAAAGGGCGTCATCTATAGCCCAGGAAAAGCGAGCAACGCAGGCGGCGTTGCGGTAAGCGGCCTTGAGATGAGCCAGAATTCGCTCAGGCTCTCTTGGTCGGCTGAGGAAGTCGACGAGAGGCTCAAAGGCATCATGGAAGGCATCTTCGCAAACTGCTATGCGACTTCGGAAGAGCTTGGCGAGAAGGGGAATCTCCTGCTCGGCGCCAATGCGTACGGCTTCAAGAAGGTTGCTGAGGCAATGATTGCCCAAGGGGTCTATTGATGCCGATTCCGAGTGACCTCAATCTCGTTTTGAATCAGGAAGCCAAGGCCCGTGCTGCCTCTGGCGCCGACATCGTCAACGCGACGATTGGAATGTTTTTCGATGACGATGGGAAGCTCCCCATCGCCCCGTTGTTTCAAAAGGCCAATTATCTGAAAGAGCAGTATTTTCAGTACGCTTCTATCGCCGGCGACCCAAAGTTTTTAGGTGGCATTGCGGACTGGTTTTTTGAAAAAGAGGCAGGACGTATATCGAATTTGCGTTCGATTTCGACCCCTGGAGGAACAGGAGCGGTGCATCTTGCCATCCGCGAAGCCACTCTCGATGGCTTTACCTTCATTCTTCCCGAAGTAAGCTGGCCCAATTACTTTGGAATTCTCGATCTGCATGGCGGCAATCGAGTCAGCGTGAATAACTTCCGCGACGGCCGCATGGACCTCGAAGCGATAGAAATCGCGTTTCATAGCGCCGAGAAAGCTTGCCTATTGATTAATGATCCTTGCCATAACCCCACCGGATACACGATGAACGAAGAGGAATGGGGCCGCGTGGTCAGCTTGCTAAATTCCAAGCCGGAAGGTGCGGCGCTGATCCTTGATCTTGCCTATATGAATTTTTCGGATTCCTCTGCCAGAAAAAGGATCGTGGGTGCGATTTCCTCTATCGACAAGCGGATTCCCGTCTATCTTTGCTTCTCCTTCTCCAAAACGTTCTCCGCCTATGGCTTGCGGCTTGGCGCGCTAAGCTATCTCAATGTCGGAGAAGAAAAGGAAAAGCGAATGAAGAAAGCCGCCAGGGCTACTTGGAGCAATTGCAACGCGATGGGGATGAAACTCATTGGCGAGGCGTTCGATGATCCGGCTTTGAAGCAAACTCTTCGCGATTGGATTGAGGAGAAAAGCAAAAAGAACGCGGTACGTGCATCGATTTTCATGGGCGAAGCAAGGGAAGTAGGGCTGTGCACCCTTCCTTACCATGAAGGTTTCTTCTGCACGGTAAAGGTGAAGGATGCCTTCGCTTTCTGCATGAAGCTCAAGGAAAAGGATATCTTCGTCGTTCCGGCTTCGGACACTCTACTAAGAATTGCCTTATGCGGCATCCCGACTTCTAAGGTCGTCGGACTAGCAAAAGCCATCAAAGAAGCTGAGTAGTGGCAGTTATTGACGCTTATGTGCTCGCGCGGTTTGAACTCGCGCGTGATTTAGCGTATCCTTTTTGCCATGGAAGATGTCGGGAATTTCCAGCCAGAGATGAGAAAGCAGCAGAAGGGCACCCTTCGTGTCGTCTGCTATGTTTTTTTCATTATCTCGATTGGGATCGGCGCCTTCTTGAACGAGGCGATCGCCTTCTTCAACGAGCCCAATAACCTTTGGATGAACGACCTGGAGTTCTTTATGACTTTCGGGGCTGCCTTCCTTTCGGCGCTTTGCTTCATATTCTTCGCGCACCGCTATGGCGGGGCTAAGCCAAAGCCGCTCTATATTGGCTTGTTCTTGCTGCTATTCGTCGGGGACGTGATCGCGATTGTCATTTTCCCCGAGACCAAAGCGGGCGTCATAACGCGCTACACCGGAGTACAAGAAGGGTACGTGTATTCGATTTCGAACATGGACAAGGTTCGTGATATCTGCATGTTCGGGATGTCGTGCTTCTATTTCTACATGATCTTCGCGATCCTTCCGCAGACCCTATCGAACAAGCATTCGCTCAATTTCATCCTGTACGCCGTCGTCTTCGTCACGGCGTTCGTGATCGTCTGGTCGCTAGTCAACGAGTGGGAGGTGTATCGGAAATACGCCGATATCCATGCAGACATCACGACGGCCGATTATGTCTCCTCTTGCTTCTACAACCGAAACACCTATGGCACGTTCTTGTTGCTAGGCATTTGCTGCCTTGGCTATCTCCAATGCGAATCCCATCATTTCTGGAACTATATCCTGATGGCGGTCTTCTTCTTGGCGAACCTCGTCACCTTGTCCAAGACTTCGATCATCGCCTCCCTCTTGTTCACTGGGGCGTTCCTTGTCTTCCGCTTCATCCAAACCTTCAAGGAGCATAAGGCTAAGGATATTCTTGCGACGCTTTTCTTGGTCGCGGTCATCATCTTCCTCGCGATCGCAAGGCAAAGCGACAACGACTTCCTCCGCAACAACATTTTCACCAAGCTTTACGGCAACTTCCTTGATTCGCTTTCCAGAAGGCTTGAAGGAACTTTCTTAGAGGACCGCACGGAAATCTGGATCTCTTCTTATGGGATGCTTGATACCCCG
>CACYCS010000130.1 GCA_902773005.1 uncultured Erysipelotrichaceae bacterium | reverse complement strand
TTAGCAATAAAAAGTTTAATGCTTTCAAGATCAGAAAAAGCACTATCAGTGATAATGATTTTATATGTCATAGCAATTTCTTTTTAGCGTCTTCTAAAGACATAACTCTTCCGGCATTAACATCCGCAATTCCTTGGTTTATTTCTTGCATCAATTTAATTGTTTGATAAAGCTCGTCTAAAACATTTGAATCAATGATCGCGGTATCTTCTCTACCATTAACTGTTATATAAACCGGTTGGCCAGTAGTTTTACATAGTTCGCTTATTTCTTTATATCTATTTCTTAAATCCGCACTTGGTCTAATAATTGCCATAAATATACCTATTTATATCATAATTATATCAATATTGGATTATTAGATAAAGGATTTGAAATATATAAAAGCCTGACGGCTTATATTCTTACTGCCGAGGTTGATCAAGCCTAATACGGCCATTGGAAAATCAAGATTTGGCTATATATACTAATTTGGCGAGGAAATAAATAAATGAAGGCAATGATTTGCTCCCGTTGCGGATGTACGTTGGAGATAGAAGGCAACCACTACGTCTGCCCTTATTGCGACGCGATCTATACACAAGAAGACCAAAAAGAAGCCGAGAAGGCGCTACGCACCGTAATTGCTGAAGCGAAAGAAGAGGCTTTGGCTAATCGGCGCAGAGTTATGTGGGATGCCGCCCACGCAAATAACATTTCAACGTTGAAGCTTTTCCGAGCCGCCAGCAGTACCCGGGAAATCTTCGCCGAAGACCTTTTGGCAAACTTTTACCTCGCTGCCCTTTCTGATGATCCCGCGGACCTCAACGCCTTCCTCCTTTCGGCGAATTGGGACGAATGCAACGCAAGAGAAGCGGTTCGCTTTTGCCTTTTGTCTCTTGAATCAAGAAATGTCCTTGCGTTAAGGTCTTTCGTCGAGAACACGTTTGTGGGAAAAGAGGCCGAAACTTATTTGGAAAAAATTTCCGAAGAGGCCATTCGCCTAGACGAAGGCGTATATCTCACCTCTTTGCCGCGCGATGTGTTCCTTGCCTATTCCAGCGCGGACATGGATAAGGTTGTCGAAATCGCGGATGAACTCGAAGCCAGCGGGTTAAAAGTTTTCGTTGCCGCGCGAAACCTACGCCATGGGAAGGGGGCGCAAGAGAATTATGAACGCGCCATTTTCGACGCCATGCGCCACTGCCGCTGCGTTGTCTTCCTCTCCTCCGAAGCCTCGCGCAGCCTTTCCTGCGATGCCTTGAAAATAGAACTCCCTTTCGCTAACGATAACCTCCCAAGAACGGGAAAAATCGAATATCTTATCGAACCTTATGGGAAGCAAACCAAACCGGCGGCAACTATCATTTTGAAAAACAGTTTCAAAGGCAAAGAATGGTGCACCAATAAAGAAGACCTGCTCGCTAGGATCCTCACCTATACGACAAATTCCGACAAAATATGCTTCCATTGCGGGGAAATCAATGATGCGAACGCCCGACACTGCCATCAATGTGGCTACCCGCTCGATAAAAACGAATACGAGGCTCGCGTCTTAGAAGAGAAGCGAAAAGAAGAAGACAAGGTCAATTTGGAAAAGGAGCGGGAACGTCTCCGCCAAGAGGCCGGCTCCATCGCAGAAGAAGCAGTTAAGAAACTTCGTCAGGAAATCGAGGCCGCCAGCAACTCGTGTTGCCTCTATGTCACATCGATTGTACCCGGACGCGAAATCTACGTGGCGGCGCACATCGCTCGACTTTTTGACAACGTGCTTTTCGCTGGCGTCCAACGCGAACTTCAATCTCTTCCGGCCGTCTTCCCCAGCCCCATTTCCAAAACCATCCTTTCTTATGAAGAGGCATGTTTACTTGCTTTCCGCCTCGAACAAGAAGGAGCGACCATCGACGTCCGAGAAACCAGGACCGGCAAGATGCTACGAACCTATGAGGCGGATGTCGGCCGAGTACTTCATAGTCTGACCATCGATGAAATAGACAAAACGCACGACAAATGGGAGCAGATTCAAGCTTTGCAAGAGGCCATCGGATGCGAAGCGAAACAGGCGGAAGAATTATTGCGCTGGCCGAATTCCGTCATCATAAAAAACATGTCCTACGATGGCGCAGTTGCCATAATGCATTACTTGAACGCAAGCGGCATCAATGCCTATTTGAGCGATATGCCAAGAGACGAGGCCGTTGACCAAGAAATCGCACGCAAGATTGCCGAAGAAGAGGCCAAAATCAAAAGACTCCTTGAGGAAGCAAAGAAAAGGAAAGAAGCAGAACCGAAAAAACCTAAGAGCTTCTCGGTAATCCTCGAGAAGGCAGGGAAAAGCAAGATAGAGATTATTAAAGTCATTCTGCAGTTCACGGGAATGAGTCTGCTCCCTGCGAAACAGTTGGTCGATAACGCACCCAGCACGATTCGAACCGACCTCGAAGAAAAAAAGGCCAACATCTTCAAGGAGGCACTGGAAAAAGCCGGAGCCACCGCAAAGGTTGAGCCCACAAAAGATTAGATCAATTGAAATTACGTAGTTATAAGAACCTGACGACTTCTATTCAAACTGCCGAGGACGATCCGTTTTGTCCAACTGAGGACGATCACATTTGGCCGAATAATTCCTAAAAGCGCAGCAAAACCTACATAAAATAGAGTTTGAAAGTATTGGATCCTTTCTTGGGAATCCAATACTTTTTATCAAGTCTTGGCCCACATGAGCCAGTCCCAACTCCTGCCATTGCGATATCAAGACAAACATGGATGTCCTGCTTGTTCTTTAATTCATAGTTGTGTTTGGCGGACTCGATGGTCTTCCAATCAAAAGGAAGAACGGAAAAAGAAAATGGATTAGAAGCACTGATGGAGACGTTTGAAATAGAAACATAACTTGAATAGAAATGCGATCCGCATTCTTGAGGTTTCAAATTGTATTCAAGTTCCTTGCCTATAGAGGAT
>CACYCS010000129.1 GCA_902773005.1 uncultured Erysipelotrichaceae bacterium | reverse complement strand
CCCGTATCGTAGTCGTAACAGCATTTCTCAATAGTGACCCAGGCGGAATTAGCGGCATATTCGATTTCGATCTTCGTGATTCCGCGGATTGGAATCATATTCTGGTAATGCCCGCCGGCGGCAAGTTTAAATAGCCCTTCATCCGCATAGCCATCGGATTCCGCCTCGACGACATAGTTGTTGTCCAAAACAAAAGAGGTTGCGCCCATAGAACGAACTTCATGCCGCTTAGCATCGGTGCCGTAGGTATTCACCGGTTCGACTGGGCGATTGGCAGCCGTTACTAAAACGGCCGATAACGCAACGGCAGATGTCAACGCAGCGGCGATTAACTTCTTGGGCTCCATAGCAACTTCTCTCCCCCCTTAAGTCTTTAGCGAATTATACCAGTTAAGCCTATCGTTATCCAATTTTCGGTTGACGCATCAGCCAGTTTTTTCCATTTGGTGCCCAGCCTAGACCATAAGTTCCCTCCAAAACAATTCTAGCTAGGGCGTACATCAATTTTCGAATCGAAAAGCATTTTAAAAGCCGTCCGAAGACGGCTGAGGATTAAAGGATGTGGGTTATTTCTTTTTCTTCCTGCCGAAGAGGCCTTTCTTCTCTGGTTCGATGATTGTGACGTTGTCGTTATCGAGCGACTTGGTGACCTCGATTTCCTCGAACTCGTTGTATTCGGGCGTGATGGTCTTGGTGGTCGTCTCGTTGAAGAAGCGGGCATAATCGGTTTCGATGGCAACCTTAATGGTCTGTCCAGCCTTGAGGTTGTACTTATTCGGCATCTTGACGATGAGTTGGGCATCGCCGATCTTGCCATAGGCATTCACGATGTCGCCGAGGAGCTCGACCATATCGATCGTCAGGTCAAAGGAGTAGTCCTTGTGGGACGCGAACCTCTCGTCTTTCTCGTAGACAAGGTTCTCCGGGCGGATGCCGTACACCATTCCGTGTCCGACGTAGTTCTTTAGCAAGTCCATATGCTCCTTGCCCATTTTGATTTTGAGTTCGCTTCCCCTGGGGATGAAGTAGCCATCCTCAAGCCTGCCATAGAGGAAGTTCATGGCGGGGGTGCCGATGAATCCCGCGACGAACATATTGATGGGGTGATGATAGATTTCGTTCGGCTCGCCGATTTGCTGGATGAACCCATCCTTCATGACGACGATCCTATTCGCCATGGTCATGGCCTCAATCTGATCGTGGGTAACGTAGATGGTGGTGGCACCAACTTCTTTGTGGATGCGGACGATCTCGCTTCTCATCGCAACCCTTAGCTTTGCGTCGAGGTTCGATAGCGGTTCGTCCATCAAGAAGACTTTCGGGCGACGGACAATCGACCTTCCGAGGGCGACACGCTGCCTTTGGCCACCAGAGAGGGCGCGGGGCTTTCTGTTGAGATATGGGGTGAGCTTAAGGATTTCTGCTGCCGCGCGAACACGCCTATCGATCTCGGGTTTTGGGACCTTCCTGAGTTTCAAGGCGTAGGCCATGTTGTCATAGACGGTCATCTGCGGATACAGGGCATAGCTCTGGAAGACCATTGCGATATCCCTGTCCTTCGGGGCGGTCGAATTCATCAGGACATCATCGATATAGAAATTTCCATAGGAAATCTCTTCGAGTCCCGCGATCATTCTGAGGGTCGTCGACTTGCCACACCCAGAGGGGCCGACGAAAGCGATGAATTCCCTATCCTTGATGTCGATGGAGAAATCGTGGACGGCATGGACGCCGCCATCATAGACCTTATTGACGTTCTCTAACCTTACTGATGCCATGTTATTTGACCTTCCTTTCAATGTTTTCTAAGTCGCCCATCGCCTGAATGGCTCCGAAGCTCATGGTCGTATGCGCTCCCGCTTTGCAGGAGAAGTTCAGCATGCCTTGGAAATCGTTTTCTTCGCTCTCGAGTTTTCCGCGGCCGATTCCTTTGTTAAGTAGAAGCGCTAGGAACGCTCCGAAGAAGGAATCGCCTGCGCCCGTCGTATCGACCGATTTGACTTTGTATCCGGGGCAATGGAATTTCTTGTCTTTGACATATAGGTCCGCCCCATTCGCCCCATCGGTGAGAAGCAGGATCTTCAAGTTGCCTTTCATGAGGTTCTCCGCAGCGATTTCGGCAGGGAGTTTGGAGATGAATTCCAATTCGTCTCGCCCCACTTTCATCACATCCGCGTGGAGGAGGAATTCGTTGACGACATCCCTTAATTCATCCAGGTCTTCCCAGAGTCCGAATCGCAGGTTCGGGTCGAAGGCGATGATCGCGTCTGCCTTCTTTGCCCTCTCGATCAAGCCACGGTGGGTCTTCCTTGCCTCTTCCGAAGCAAGGGCCACGCTTCCGAATTCGAGGATGTCGCCTTTCTCGAACCTGACCCCCTCGAAATCCTTTTCGTTCATGCATAGGTCCGCGGCATGCTTCCTATAGAATCGGAATTCCCGCTCGCCATTTTCCTGAAAGCTTACGAACGCGAGCGACGTATTGTGCCCTTTGTCCCTGCTCACGAAGCTTGTGTCGATTCCTGCGTCTTGGAGCGTTTCAATCAGGAACTCGCCGAATCCGTCATCGCCGACTTTCGTGAGATAGGTCGCCTTCGCTCCTAATTTCACCGCTTGGGCGCATACGTTTGCAGGCGCGCCCCCGGCTTTCTTGACGAACTGCTCGGTTGTCTTCAGGCTTCCGGTACCGACGGATTGGAAGTCGATGAGCAATTCGCCAATCGAATAGAGTCTACTCATAGAAGAGCACCTCCTTGATATCCGCCTTCGCCTTGTTGGAATAGAACGCGAAGCTGTTTCCTTCCATATTGATGAGCCTTGATGTTAAGGCGATTTCGTCATTGACGTAAACCGAGACGATCTCATCATCGATGACTGCGTCCACCGTGTACTCTTTGTTTTGTTCGAAATCATAGGCGACGCTTGTAAGCTCTGGGCCATAGCGCACAATGCTTGAGACGTTATTGTGACACACGATGCGGTTGTTGCTCAGGTCGAACGCGATCAAGCCATCCCCCAAGCGGTTGTTGTATTGGTTGTTGAGTCCAAAGGAAATTCCGAAATCTCCTTCGTCTCCTTTTGGGGTTACCTTCATGGAGACGCGGGTGACGTTCTCAGAGAGTTTTCCAAGAGAGGTTCCCTGGAATTTCTCGCCCGAGAATTCAAACGAAGTCGCTTTCTTTCCATCGCCATCAAGATATTCGATCGGGTGATTGAAATAATCTTTGTAAGTTGAGGGCATGACGGGGCAAAGCTCTCCGTTTTCCTTTTGCTTCAGTTCGTGAGTCACGAGGTTGCCCGCCCAGTCGAATGCGCCGGTATTGCCGCCAGTGAGTCTTGCGCACCAAGCGAAGGCAAACAGCTTGTCACCTGCCTTCTCAAGCCTTCCGGCATAGAAGCCGGCGGCGTCGATCGCGTCGCGGTCGAATTTCTTCCACTCGCCGTCTTTCGTCGTCTTATAACGATAATGGGTGACGCGGTTATCGCCTTGCTCGCTATAGGCAAGATAATAGTAGCCGTTGAGCTCGATGAAGGAAGGACATTCCATGTTGTAGTCGCCTTCATCGTTTGTGAAGAAGTTGTCCACGAATTCCCATTCGTCTGATTTTGCGGAAAGCGATGTGGCGTAGAACCTTCTGATGACGGCTTTGCCAAAATCGCGCGAAGTGACGAGCATGTAGTATTTGTTGTCCTGGGCATCAAAGTAGACATAGGGGTCGCGGAAATCGTCCTCGTATCCCCAAATCAGGAATTCTTCGTCCTTCGTCCATGTTTTCTGGCCATCAGTGGAAGTCGCGTGGCGGATCGCCTCTTTGTGGATGAGCCCAGCGCCTTGCAAGTCACTGTCGCCAGCTTTGTCATTGTGGCCGGTATAGAAGCAATGGTAAGTGCCATCTGGCGCCTTGATGAAGGAGCCGGTTCCTAGCGCTGCGTCGATGGAGGAAATCTTCTCTTCGTAATTGAGCGCGATGCCTTTGTTGTCGTAATGGATGTAATCGCTGGTGGTGAGTCTAGCGATCGGGTGATAGAAAAGGCTATTGCTGCCGCTCACGTTGCGCAGATGATAGATGTTCATGACCCCGTCATCATAGAACGGCATGACGTCGCCCATGGTGATGGAAATCGAGTCTTCAATCGCGGATGATGGGAAGACGTTCGCGCCTTTTTGATCGATCGTCGCGCTCGCTGCCGTGCAAGATGCGAGCAGCATAACTGCCGATATGGCGAACACACCTGATTTCTTCATAGTCTTTCTCCTATCTTTTTTACCTTCAAATCGTGGACGCCCGAGGAAAGGGATATCCTCAGTTCGCCATCGATGTAGAATCTGCTGCTTATGACTTCGCGTCCGTCGGATACGAAGATTTCGATGCTCGAGGTGTCGAGCAGGACGCGAATGCTGGCTTCGCGATATGCGCGATTGGTATGGCGCACGCACTCGTACATGCTATTCGCAAACGCGTTATTCAAATACACGCCCCAAGCGGAATTGCCAACGATGAGCTTTCCGTTATCTCCTTCGATGACCAGGATCGCGTCTTCGCCCACCCGGAAGGAGAAGTCTGCGCAACGGGGAAGGCCTTCGCCTTCATAGTCGCTCTCATATTTCTCTAGCGCATCGATTGGATGTTGCAACAAGTCACCATCGCGCAAGCTCAATATCCTAGGAATCGTGAACGCCCCAACGTAGCCATGATGCCATTTGGAGGTCGGATATTTCTTGCCCCACATTTCCATCCAGCCAACCATGGTTGGTTTTTCGGCCCCGCGGATGAATTGGGGAGCATAGAACGAGTCGCCTTTGTCGATCTCCTTGATGAAGTCGACTTTCATCTCGCCTTTCTCGAAGTCGAGATCCCCGACGACGGCCACGCTGCAATTGATGTTGCGGAAGTCGTTTTCGCGCCTAACGGTGTTGCTGCCGCAGACAAGGATCACGTCTTTGCCATCGATTCTCATATAGGACGGGCATTCCGCCATATCGCCTAGCTCATAATATGGGCCAAGCAAGAACGCGAATTCGAAGTGCTTCAGGGTTTTTCCCTTCAAGACGATGATCACGCCTTTGTTGACGCCAAGGTCTTTTCCGCCCACAAATATGTAATACGTGTCATTGATTTTGACGGGACAAGGGTCGCGGAAGTCGGCCTGAGAGATGCCTTCTGGAAGCGTTTTGTTGTCGAAGACGAGATCGCCTTTTTCAAACGCCATCCCATCTCCAGATGAGGAATGATAGATCTCCTCGGTTTTGATATCGGTGGTCTCGAGGATTCGGAACGCGGTTTTGCGTTTCTCGTTTTCTGCCTCGGTCAGGATTTCATCGCCTTCCATGATGTCGCCATCATAGCGAATGGCTTCCGCCTTCTTTTCGTCGTGGAGGGTGTAGAAGATATTGATCTCCCCCGCTTCTTCGATCGCTCCGCCGGAGTAGGCGTTCTCGCCGATTCCGCTCGGGGCAAGCGCGATGCCAAGATCGCGGAAGGAAATCAGGTCGCTGGACACGAAGTGGCCCCACACCATCTTCCCAGGCTTAGTGCGATATGGATTCGCTTGGTAATACAGGTGATATTGACCGCCGAAAAAGATCAGTCCGTTCGGGTCATTCATCCACCCGACCGTCGGGCTCATGTGGTATCTCGGCCGATAGAGGTCGACGATATCCACCTTTTTCTTCTCTATGTATTCAGCAAACGGCAAGACGTCCATTCAATCAGCCATCCAATTCTCTGTTCCTGAGCGTGATAGAAACATCGCTCACTTCGATTTTGACGTTTTCGTATTTGACGTTGTTTCCACCGCCGAACTGCCAGACAACTGTGTAATCACGGTCGCTTCCGGCGCCGGAGAAGAAGAACGTGTGTGTGCTTTCGGTAGTGTCGATCAGGATGCGGCTCCACATCAAAGTCGGATCCCATCCGCCTGCGACTGGCGCAGCAACGACCGCCTCCACTGGAGCAGAGGCCTTCGCTTTGAACGAGAGGACGTAATTTCCGCCTGAGCCATTGATGAAGAACGCGGGGCTCATGACCTCTTGGCTGTTGTAATTGTCCCCGAAGTGCTCGACTTCGTAAGTAAAGTCGCCCAGCGTGGAGTGGAATGTCGTTCCCTCGGAATGGTTGTCGTGGTAATCCTCGATGAGGAAGGCATCGTGCCCGATTGCCGCAAGGTGCTCCTCAATCTTGAGGTTATGCATCCTGATGCGATTCGCGTGGTTGCCGGATTGGACATAAATCCAAAGGGCTCCCTCGGTCGTTTCATCAGGGGTGATATCCCGTGTGATAAAGCTATTGCCGGGATTGTAGATGGTCTCGATTTTCTGTTCTTTCCATTGGTCGCGCTGGATGATAATCTCGTAATCTGCGTCTTCCTCGCATTCCATTTGGAAAGAAATGGTGTACGTGACGCCTTTTTTGGTGGTGATGCCAGTGTTGATGAACATGCCGCCTTCCCAAATGTTTCCATTGGGTTGGGTGATCTCAAGAACGGCAGTATGCCCTTCGTCTTCGGACCACGTGTTGCCCAAGTTCCCGTTTTCGATGCGGGAAATAACCCTGCCCGCGAAAGTGAAGTTCTCGGTTAGATCCACGATGGCTCCGGCTTCTTGAGGATATTCCGTCTCGACCGAAACGATCGTGAGGTCGATATCCTCCTCGATGTTTCCAAAGCAGAGCGCGATTTCGACGTCTTTATGCGCTTCCTCGGCCAAGGCGATGTGCTTGAACGAGAGGACGCTTCTGCCGCGAATGAGTTTCATTTCAGCCGCGGTCGCTCCATCGGCTAAGGCTTTGACTTTGCCTTCGCATTTGGAATCGACTTCGAATTTGAAGGTATATTGCAGATTCGTGGTCAATTCGAATGTGCGCTTGATCTGAACGTCCTCGGCGACCTCATGGCCTTTCGCCTTCACGACGAACTTGCCGTCGACCATGCCGACTTGCTCGAATTTCGCGGCTCCGTCCACCTCGGCCGAGAAGCCTGCCGGCAATGCGAAGTCCGTGTATTTTTCTCTGGCGACTACCTCCACGTAGGAGTTCTTTTGGGAAACCCTGCCCTCCGAATCGGTGATCTTGTAGTTCACGGCGTATTCGCCTTCCTTCTCGAAGGTCGCATATCCGTCAACGACATCCACGTGGGGCGTGACTGCGATTTCGAGGTTTGGCGTGATGTCGCCATCCTCCTTATCGAGGGCCGCGACGCCGTCGAGCAGATCGACCGTGGTGTTCACGATGCACTGGATCCCCTTGACCCCAACAACCGATGGGGCCATGTTGGCGGGAGCCGTCTGCTGGCCGCAGCTTGCGAGGGCAAAGGATAATAGCGACAGACTGCCCAATAATCCGATTTTCCTCATTGTTCTCCTCCTTGTTCTTCGGCATGCTTCACCATGCCTCTTTCGTCCAAATAGTCGTCATTTTGCTCTTCTTGCTTCACCGCATATACGCTTGTGCCAAGGACCCTGGCCTTCAAGACGTAGAAGTTCTCCAGCATCAGCTTGCTTGTTAATAGCGGAGCTAGATATAGGGTTGCCGGAATCGCGTAAGGATATAGCAGGACAAGGGCCAATATCCCTCCGATCACCGCGACGGAAGCGATGCTTCTGAACAGCCCGCCGAATAACAGCATGAATCCATTTCGCAGCAGCTGGAAGAAGTTGATGTTCATATTCACGATGATCGTCGGAGCGGTCGTGAGGTAGATGCCTCCGACAACCAATGCGATGTAGCTCACCGCGAGCAGGAAGTAATTCATCTTGTCGAGATGGGTGTTGAAGAAATAGATGTTCAGGACCGGGAAGATGATGATCAATAGCTCGAATATCGTGTACGGTATCAGGATCTTCCAGTTCTCTTTCATTGTGAGGAAGATGTCCCTAAACAAACGCACGTCCTTCTTGTTTTTGAAGAACCCGGTCATCCCGACGACCATAGGGATGAACATGATGACGGTAGCCGCCGAAAGGGCCATGAGCAAGGTCACGACAACGATTTCGACGATGTATTCACCGAATATCCTCAATCCTTTCATAGCGGCTCCGCAAATTGGTTATTTACTGATTGCCTCGACGTAGCGGTCGTAGGCCTTTTGGTTGATTTCAAGCACCGTGGCGATCGATTCCGTGTTGATGCTTAGGAACTTCTCCCAGGACTCTTTGGTTGGAACGCTGCCGCCGGTGACGGCATTGGCATACCAGCTCGCGATGTTATTGGAGAGCGAAGACTCATAGACATTGAGCTTCGTAAGCTCCTCCTGATCGTAGTTCAGGTTGGGGATTCCGCTCGCGCCATCGAAGGTGAACGGCTTGACATAGGATTCGAGGTTCTGAAGCCTAAGCTTTGCCCTCGACTCCATCTCGACGTCTTTCTCCCAGACTTCTTTCGTGAGATAGACGACGCCATAGGGGGCGTTCTTCATACGGAAGTCGTCCGCGCTTTGCTGGCCATGGTCGTCATTCGGGATCAATTTCCCGTTGACGAGTTGAGGCAGGAAGGCGCCGGATTTGATGGAGCCGTAGTTCAGCTGAGCGGAATACTTCGGCTCGAAGAACTTGTCGAAGTAGGATAGCAGCCCTTCTTTGTCCTCACAGGCGTCGAGGATGACGCAGGCGCCTTTCTCGATTTCCTGTTCGTTGCTGATGCCGACGTACTGCTTT